>JANXPK010000096.1 GCA_025357355.1 Rhodobacterales bacterium | reverse complement strand
CAGCCGCCCTTGGGCGCCAATGCCTCCAGCCCCTCGGTCACCGGATGGCGTTGGCCAAGGTCGGTCACCTTGGGCCTGAACCCCTGATCAATGATCTGCGAGGTCGGCTCCACCGGTAATATCTCGGCCAGGGGCGAGCGCCACAGGCTGTCCACTTCGCCAAACTCCGGTCCCGCGGCCACCAGCACGGTGCCACCGCCTTTCACGTAGGAAACGACGTTGTCGATATAGCTCATCGGCAGGATGCCCCGCATCCGGTAGCGGTCAAAGATGATCAGGTCGAACTGCTTGATCTTGTCGACGAACAATTCCTTGGTCGGAAAGGCGATGAGCGACAGCTCGCTGACCGGAATGCCGTCCTGCTTTTCCGGCGGACGCAGGATGGTGAAGTGGACCAGATCGACCGAGGGGTCGGATTTCAAAAGGTTGCGCCAGACCCGCTCGCCCGGATGCGGCTCGCCGGACACCAGCAGAACGCGCAAACGGTCGCGCACGCCGTTGATCTGGACCACCGCCATGTTGTTGCGGTCGGTCAACTCGCCAGCTTGTGCCGCCACCGACAGTTGCAACACGTTGATCCCGGCATGAGGCAAGTCGATGGGCAGCGTCAGGTCCTGCCCGACCGGCACCGAGAACGTCACCGGCTTGTCGGCATCCAGCGCCACAGTCAGGTCAACCGAGCCGCCCACAGTCGCCGGCGCCTGCCCCTGATCCTCGATCCGGACCGTCAGGCTGGCCTTTTCACCCATGATGGCAAAGGCCGGCGCGGTCTTGATCACCAGACGGCGGTCCCAGTCAGCCTGATGCCCGGTCAGCAGCACCGACAGGGGCGCCGGCAGGTTGGGGGCCAGCCCGATGTCGTGAACCTGGCCGTCAGTGATCAGGATCGCCCCGGCCACCCGGGCACGCGGCTCTTGCGCCAAGGCATCGGCAAGCGCTGTCATCGCCAGCGTTCCGGCGTTGTCCTTGCCATCGCCCACGCTGACGACCCGCAACTCGGTATTGCCCAGTGCGGCGACTTTCGCCTTGATCGCCGCCACCGCGGCGTCGGCTTGCG
Organism: Rhodobacterales bacterium; assembly: GCA_025357355.1. GTDB lineage: Bacteria > Pseudomonadota > Alphaproteobacteria > Rhodobacterales > Rhodobacteraceae > Stagnihabitans. The sequence goes on along the minus strand of JANXPK010000096.1, from coordinate 7,488 downwards.
CCGTCCGGTCCGACAGCTTCTGGCTGGCGCTTTGATCGACGACCAGCAGCACGATGTCGCTCAGCGGCTTGCGGTCTTCCTCTTGCAGACTGGGGTTGGCCAGCGCCGCCAGCAGAAAGCCAGCGGCAAGCACGCGCAAGGCCCAGCCCGCCAGCCTGCGCCACAACGCCAGCGCCAGCAGTGCCACCGCAATCGCCGCCAAGGCCCAAAGGACCGTCACCGGCAACAGCGGATCAAAGATCACGGTCTGGCTCATTTGCCCAACCTTTCCAGCAGGGCAGGCACATGAACCTGATCGGATTTGTAGTTGCCGGTCAGCACATACATGATCAGGTTGACGCCAAAACGATAGGAATATTCGCGCTGCTGATCCCCGGCGGAACCGCGCCCCACCGGAAACATCATCATGCCGTTGTCATCGACCGCCCAGGCACTTGCCCAATCATTGCCGCCGATCACCACCGGGGTTACGCCATCGTTCAGGTTGCGAAACGGCATCCCCTCGGCTTTGACCGCATCCGGTGGCGCCGCCTCGACCCACAGCCCGCCATCGGCATAGCGCCCCGGAAAGCTTTGCAGCAGATAGAAAGTGCGGGTCAGGACGTGGTCTTCCGGCAAGGGTTCCAAGGGCGGGATGTCAAGCCCCGACGCGATGCGCTGCAACGCTTGCGCCTCGGGTGAGGTGCCCGCGGCCCCGGCGATATCGCCGTCGCGGGTGTCAAACAGGATCATGCCGCCGGTCCGCAGGTATCGGTTCAGCTTGGTGTAGGCCGCCGCCGACGGCAGCGGCGCATTGGCGATCAGCGGCCAGTACAGAAACGGAAAGAACGCCAGCTCGTCGGTCTCGACATCAACGCCAATCGGGGCCAGCGGCTCGACGGCGGTGCGGTTGGTCAACTGGTCACCAAGGCCGATCAGCCCGGCCTTTGACACCGCGTCTACGGTGGCATCGCCGGTCTGAACATAGGCCAGTACCACCCCCGCCGTCGCTGCGATCGCCCTGTCATCGGCGGTCTGGGCCTGCGCACGGTCCGGCGCGGGCATCAGCAGCGCCAGTCCTACCACCACCGCCGCCCCGATCCGCCCCAACCGCCCGCCGACAAGCAGGGCGGCCAGAATATCAAGGCTCAGCAGCAGCAATGCCGTCGCCAGTGCCGGGCCTTTCAGCGATTGCTCGGTCGTGGCCACCAAGCCTTCGATCGTTGTGCCAGCAGGCCAGCTTTCCGGCTTCAGCTCGACCTTGGCCCCCAGCACGTTCAACGCCACCTGCCGGTCCGCCCCGGCATACAGGCCCGGCGGCAGCGCGGGCCCAGGCCCATCCTGCAAGGCGGCCGCCAGATCCTTGCCTGCAACGCCCGCCACGGCGTCGGCCTTGGCCTCTGACCCATAAGCATCCAGCAGCCGCTTTGGCACCCAGGTTTGCCCCGCGAGATCGGCAAGTTCCGGCAAGGCGGCGCGGGTGGACACCGCCAGCCGCTCCAGCATCTGCACGTAAAGCCCCGACAATGGCAGGTTCGACCATTCGGCATTGGCGGTAACGTGGAACAGCACGACCTGCCCCTGCCCCGCAATCTTGCGGGTCACCAAGGGCGTGCCATCGGCGAGGGCGGCGATGGTGCGGCTGCCAAGCTCGGGGTCGGGCTGGGCCAGGACCTGCGACGTGACGGTGACATCCCCCGGTATGTCCAGACCGTGAAACGGCGAATCTTCTGGGAAAGGCGCCAGACGCTTGGGCTCGTCCCAACTCATCGCGCCGCCCACCGTGCGGCCGCCTTCGCGCAGCCGCACCGGCATCAGCGGGTCTTCCTCGGTGCGCCCGACATCGCTGGCCGCCAGCCGTGGCCCGGCAAACCGCAACAACAGACCGCCTTTCTTGACCCATTCCTGCAAGCCGTCGCTTTCCGTCGCAGTCAGATGGGCAACGTCGGCCAACACGATCACATCGGGGTTGGCGGGCAGCACGTCGCTGATGCCGCCCTCGATCAACTCTGCCATCGGCTGCAACGCCTGCCGCAGGTAATGGGTCGGCGACAACAGTTGCAGCCCCTCACGGTCACTGCCATCGGCGACCAGCGCCACCTTGCGCCGCTTGAGGCTGTCATCGGTCAGACTGACAGCGCCCGCGCTGTGCTGGCCGCTGAGTTCGAACCGGGTGATCCGGTTGCGCAGTTCGGGCGGCAGGGTCAGATTGGCCTTGATCTCGGCATCACCCGCCGCAAAACTTGCCTTGGCTGTCGCCAGATCGCGCACGGTGCCCGAAGGGTCCGGACCCTTGGCCACCACCTCGACCTCTTGCGCCGTCGTGCTGTTCAGCCGCAACACCGGCACCTGCACCGCGCCTTCGGCAAAGACCGGCGGACGCAGCGCCAACACCGGATGGCCAGTGGCGAAGACTGTGACCGCACCCTGACTGGCCAAGGCCGCCAACAACGCGGCCCGACCCGGATGGGCCACACCATCGGTCAGCCAGGTCGTGTCATGCGCGCCCGCCGCCGCCAGAACCTTCAGCCAGGCGGCATAATCGGGAAACCATGGTTCTGGTTGCAGGGCGCTGACCCTGCCTACACTGGCATCCGCCGCCTGAAATGCCACAGGCTGCGCCGGATCGGTCAGCCGCAGTACCGCCACCGGGCGGCCATCGCGGCTGGCCTGCGCAATCAAATCGCTGGCATGGGTGATCCGCTTGCCCCAGTCCGCCGCCTCGGCCCAACCGCCGTCGAACAGGATCAGCAGCGGCTTGCTGCTGTTGGGATGCGGCGTTGGGTTCAAGACCGGTCCGGCAAAGCCGATGATCGCCAGCCCGATCGCCAACATGCGCAGCACCAACAGCCACCACGGCGTCTTGTCGGCCTGCCTGTCCTCGTCACGCAGGCCCAACAGCAGCGCCACGCCGGGAAAGCGCCGGCGGATCGGCGCCGGAGGGATGGCGCGCAACAACAGCCACAGCACCGGCAGCGCCAACAGGCCCCACAGCAGCATCGGCAAGGCGAAGGCCACGCTCATCGCCCGCCCTCCAACGCCCTATAGGCCCAGAGCAGGGCTGACTGTGCAGGTTGCCCGGTGTGATGGGTATGGTAAAGCCAGCCCGACAGTTGCGCCAGGTCCGCCAGCCGCGCCTTGCGCTCGGCCAGCCGCGCCAGATAGCGCCCGCGCAGGTCGCCCGCCTGCTGGGTCTCATGGCTGAGCGTGCCGCCCATCGAGATAAAGACGGTGCGGCCATCAAAGGGAAACTCTTCTTCCGCCGGGTCCAGCACCTGCAACAACACACCCTTGACCCCGCGATCCGCCGCCCGCGCCAGGGATGCCTCGACCCCGGCCAAGTCACCGAGAAAATCCGACACAAAGACGGCGCGGCCGTGGCTGACCAGACCATCCTCGGCCGGGCTGCCATAGTCGGCGGTGGCGGTTTCCAGCCCGAACGCCTCGACCAGACGCAGCAACTGTGCCTTGCCCGAACGCGGCGCCTGACCGGCAATGCCGACCCGCTCGCCGCCGCGCAACAACAGAACCGCCAGCGCCAGGGCCAACAGCCGCGCCCGGTCGGATTTGGTAGCCCGGTCGCGGCTGCCCGAAAACGCCATCGACCGCGAGGGATCGACCCACAGCATCACCGATTGCGCCGCCTGCCATTCGCGCTCGCGCACGAACTGGCTGTCCGACCGGGCAGAGCGGCGCCAGTCGATGGCGCGCATGGCATCACCCGGATGGGCGGCGCGGTATTGCCAGAAGTCATCCCCCGTCCCAGCCCGCCTGCGGCCATGCTCGCCCAAGAGCACGGTTGCCGCCAGATGCTCAGCCTCGGCCAGCAAGGGCGGCAGGGTGCCGCCCAAGGCTTCGGCACGGGCGCGCAGGTCGGTGGTTTCGGTCAATGACAAACCCTCAAGAACACTTCCCTTCCCCGATGCGCCAAAGCGTATCGGGGAGGCGCCTGCCTGCCCCCGGGCAGGCGCCTTCTGCGCCCACCCCAGGCAGGCGCCTCCCCTTCGTGACCGCCACTACTCGACCCAATCTCCCTTGCCTTGCGCTCCCACGCCGCGGCAATCGGACCGATGAAGGCTCCACTGGAGCCTTCATCAGACGGTCCTCTGGGCGCCTGGTCCAAACTGTTCGCCCCTGTCACGCCGCCGCCTCCAAGCCCAGCACCCGGCCCGCGACCCGGTCGATCACCCCGTTCAGCGTCTCGCCCCGTGCTCTGGCGGCAAAGCTCAAGGACATCCGATGTTCCAGCACGGGTCGCGCCAACACCGCCACATCCTCCGCCGAAGGTGCCAGCCGCCCGTTCAACAGCGCCCGCGCCCGCACCATCAGCATCAACGCCTGCGCCGCCCGCGGCCCCGGCCCCCAGCTCAGCACACCGTCCAGATCGGCACCCTCCGCCTCACCCGGACGGCACGACCGCACCAGATCCAGGATCGCCTCGACCACGCTGTCGCCCACCGGCATCCGCCTTATCACCGCCTGTGCCGCGATCAGTTCGGCCCCGCTGAACACCTGCGCCGCCATCGCCGTGACTGACCCGGTGGTGGCGAGCAGGATATCCCGCTCCGTCGCCCGCGTCGGATAGGCGACATCGACCTGCACCAGAAAGCGGTCCAGCTGCGCCTCGGGCAAAGGATACGTCCCCTCTTGTTCAATCGGGTTCTGCGTCGCCAGCACATGGAACGGCGGGCCAAGCGGGCGGTGCTGCCCGGCAATCGTCACCTCACGCTCCTGCATCGCCTGCAACAAGGCCGACTGTGTCCGGGGTGAAGCGCGGTTGATCTCATCGGCCATCAGCAACTCGCAGAACACCGGCCCCTCGATGAAGCGAAACGACCGCGAGCCATCGGCGGCGGCGTCCAGCACCTCGGACCCCAGAATATCGGCAGGCATCAGGTCCGGCGTGAACTGGATGCGGTTGGCCCGCAGACCCATCACCTTCGACAGCGTATCCACCAGCAGTGTCTTGCCCAGCCCCGGCAACCCCACCAGCAGCGCATGTCCCCCGCACAGCAGCGCCGCCAGCGTCAGCTCCACCACCCGATCCTGACCGATGAAACGCCGGTTGACCTCGACCCGCGCCACCCCCAGTTTATCCGCCAGGGCTTCGATCTCGGCGACAAGGTTGGCATCAGACATGACTTTGCTCCGTGAGTGGTTATATGTGCATTAGAGCCAATGACGGCTCTGGGTACAAATGGCAAAAGGATTTGCCAGTCAAATGCCAGAGAAACTTATCGTGAAGCCCTCGGCTGAAGGATTGATGTCACAGGTCAAGGCGGTGCGCGGTCCGCCGCCGGTCCATTTGTGGAATCCGCCGTTCTGCGGCGACATCGACATCCGCATCGCGCGGGACGGCACCTGGTACTACCTTGGCACCCCCATCGGCCGCGCGCCTCTGGTCAAGCTGTTCGCCTCGATCCTCAAACGCGAAGGCGACGCCTACTTTCTGGTCACGCCGGTCGAAAAAGTCGGCATCCGCGTCGATGACGCGCCCCTGCTAGCCGTCGACGTCACCGCCACCGGCAGCGGGCGCGACCAGACATTGCGCTTTGTCACCAAGACCGAGGATGAGGTCGACGCCGACGCCCTTCACCCCATCACCGTGCGTCTGGCCGAAGATGGCGAACCCGCCCCCTATATCCATGTCCGCGCCGGTCTGAATGCCCTGATCGACCGCAAGAGCTTTTACCGGCTGATCGAATTGGGTTGCCATGAGCGTCAAGACGGTGAAAGGTCCGGCGGCGAAAGCTGGTTCGGCCTGTGGTCGCACGGTCTGTTCTTTCCGATCATCCGTTCAACAGAATTGCCCTGATGCCCCGATACGCTGCCAATCTGACTATGCTGTTCACCGAAGTCCCCAGCCTTGACCGGCCAGGTCTCGCGGCGCAGGCGGGTTTTGACGGGGTAGAGATTCTGTTTCCTTATGACCATCCTGCCAAGGACTGGCTTGCCGCGCTGGCCGGGATGCCGCTTGCCATGATCAACACTCCACCCGGCGACTGGATCGCTGGTGACCGTGGCCATGCCGCCGTGCCGGGTCAGGAAAGCCACTTTCGCGACGGTTTCCTGCGGGCTGCCGATCTGGCCAGCCGACTGGGTGCGGCCCGCGTCCACGTCATGGCCGGGGTCGCCCGCGGCCCGATTGCCACCCAGCTTTACACCGACCATCTCGCCTGGGCCGCCGAGGCCGCCCCCGAGCTGACCCTGACCATCGAGCCTCTGAACACCGAAGATATGCCCGGCTATTTCCTCAATGATTTCGATCAGGCCGCCCGTATCCTCGCCGACCTCGACAACCCGCGCATCGGCCTGCAGTTTGACCTCTGGCATGCCGCGCGCATCCACGGCGATCCCTGGATGGTGTGGGAAAAGCACAAGGCCCGCGTCAACCACATCCAGATCGCCGGTTTCCCGACCCGCGCCGAACCCGGCGGTGGCGGCTTTGATCTGACCGCGCTCTTCCGCGACCTTGATGTGATGGATTACCAAGGCTGGGTCGCCGCCGAATACCGCCCAGCCCGCGCCACCGTCCACGGCCTCGCCTGGCTGCACGCCCTCAAGACCCACTCCCGCCTGATCGGAGTTTGACTTGCGCTGACTGCTGGGCTTCTTGCTGTGCGTCAGTCTCACCTGCCCGGCTTTCGCCCGGAACGCGACGACGGGCTCCACGCTCATCCTCTATCGCGGCAAAGGCTATGAGGGGATCATCAACCCGTTCGTGCGGCCATGGGCCTATCTTGATGACACCTTTATCGGCTCCTGCCACAAAGGCACCAAGATCACCCGCGTTGTCGTTCCCGGTCCACATGTGATCCGCACGCAGTCCGAATCTTCCAATGCCTTGACGGTTACCCCAGCCCCGGGCGAAACCATCTGCATCCGCTGCACCATCGCCCCCGGCATCATCGAGCTGAACTGGCGTCTGACCATCGACGATCCTGCCCAGTGCCAGAGGATCATCGCCAATTGGCGCGAACAAGACCCCGAATCCGCGCCAAAACCCTGAGGCTCCGGTAAAGTTTCGCTATCATCTTTTCATAAATATCCCACTGGGGGTGCGGGGGATGTGAAATACCCCGCTTCTCACCGCCCGCGCCAGCGTTCCAGAATATAGGCCGCCGTCATCAGGTCCAGATGCGCACCGCCGCCATTCTTGGCAATCGTGATCTCGTCATCCGACCGCCGCGCAAATGCCCCGCCTGCGATGTCATAGAAATCCGCCACCACGTCCGCCTCGCGGATCGCCCCGCTGGCAATGGGCGCCATCAGCTCACCAATATGATGCACCGTCGTCGCCCGCGCGTCGACAAACACCCGCGCCCGGGCCATCGCCGCGTCGTCCACTTCCCGCATCGCAGGCGTATAGGCCCCGATCAAGTCCAGATGTTGTCCCGGCCGCAACCATGCGCCCATCACCAGCGGCTCGCTGCTCATCGTCGCCGTACAGATGATGTCCGCCACCCCCACCGCCGCCTGCAAATCCGCTGCCACACTCACCCCGGTTCG
>JANXPK010000094.1 GCA_025357355.1 Rhodobacterales bacterium | reverse complement strand
TAGCCGCCGAAGACCATGCCAAAGATCATGATAATGCCGACGATACCGATCATGGCGTTTCCTTGAATGACAGTGCTGACCCCAACCCTTCCACGTCGGGGTTAAGAAAGGCTGAGCCTAGCCCTTGGGGACCAGGGCATTGCGCCCCGCGATAAGCACGGAAATCGAATAGGCCTTGTCCGGCTTCATGCCAGCCAGCACCGCGGCTGCGACCTCAGGTCGCATGCGGCCAAGAAAGCCCGCAGCAAATTCCGGCGCCATGGTCTGAAACAGTACGGCAGCATCCGCCGGGCGCATCGCCTCGTAGACCGCCGTCAGATTGGCAAGATCCTTTTCGGACGCACCATCGGCGATTGTCAGGGTCTTTTTCAGATCGTCTTCGGCCGACTTCAGCTGGGTCATTCGTTTGGTAATTGCCAGATCGGCCAGTGCCAACGCGGCCAGCCGGTCCGCGACGGCTTTCTCTTCGCCTTTGACTTGTGATTCGCGGCCAGTCAGGGCCGCCGCAACGGCAGCCGGGGGAAGCGGGCAATTCAACGGCGCCGAAGCACTTTTGGAACTCGCATCGGCCACGGCCACGCCAATGCCCGCCCCGATCCGCAGTGCGCCCGAAGATGCCAGGATCAGCGCCAGGATGACAAGGGTGCCGCGACCTGGCTTGCGGCGCAGCGCCCTCATTCGGCCGCCTCCAGCGCGCTGCGAGCCTGACGCCGCCGCACAAACCGCAGCTTCTTGTCCCCGTCTTCGTCGTTATCTGCGCCTTGGGCCCGGTTGAGGTCGCCCTGGCCCGCCTCTGGCAGGTCATGCATCGAGGCAAGCAAAAGCTCGATCCTGGCGGCCGCTGCTTCGGCCCGCGCTGTCAACCCTTCGAGACCGGTGGCCGAGCCCACGGCCGCCGTTCGGGCGCGTTCCAGCGCTTTGGTCATGTCGTCGACCTGTGCCGACAGAACCGCAATCGCACTGCCCATGCCACTTTCCAGCGTGGTGAATTTCTTCAGCCGCCCCGACAGCACAAAGCAATAGATCGCCGCCCCGAAGGCACCTGCCGACATCAGAATATCCGCAATCAAATTCATCGGAAGGCCTTTCAGTGAAGAACAAATTCGGTGACCAGAAGATCGCGAACCCGACCTTCCCCGGTCACGATCTGGATACGGCGGAGCATTTGCGAGCGCAGCCGCACAAGGGCATGCGGGTCCTCAAGTTCCGGCACTTCGACGGCCCGCAGATAGCCGTTCAGCACGTCCAGGATCCGTGGGGTCAGCAATGTGACCTCTTGTTCCTTGGATTTTTCAACTTCGAGCTGCGCGGTCAACCGCAGATGCATGTTTGCCGAAACATCGCCCAGCGTGATGGTCACCGGCTCCAAGGGAACAAAGGCGATATCGGGCAAAGCCGAGGACTGGTCCACAGTTAGATTTGCCGATGCTGCGGACGATCCCAGTATCAGGCCGGAATACACAGCATAGAAACCGCCGCCGCCCAACACCAGGAACAACACCAGGCCAAGAATCAGCGGCAACTTCGACTTCTTTTTCGGAACCGCATCCTGCGGCGCTTCAGCTTCGGCCACCGGTCACCTCCGTCCTCGCTGCAAGAACAAAGATAGACCGATTCATCCTAACCGATTGTTAAGGGGCATGGATCAAAGCTGACCCCGGAAGCGGCAGAAGCCCTTTGACGGAGAATCCCTTGCAGAATTTGCTGAACCTGTGGGCCAACCTGAGCAATCGGCGCAGAGCGATTGTCATCGGGGCAACTGTAGCGATGTTCCTGGCCGTCCTTGGCCTGGCCCGCATGGCAGGAACTGCCAACATGGCCTTGCTTTACTCCGGCCTCGACGGCACCTCCTCGGGTGCGGTGATCGCGGCACTCGACGCTCAAGCCGTCAAGTACGAGGTTCGTGGCGACGCGATCTATGTCCCTGAAGCGCAGCGTGACAGCCTGCGGATGGGCCTTGCCGGCCAGG
>JANXPK010000072.1 GCA_025357355.1 Rhodobacterales bacterium | reverse complement strand
TCCACAACCCCTAAATTCCGGTTAACAAAATAACCTAATCAATTGACTTAAAACGATAATCTAGACGGTCCGAACCTCAGACCTTTTCAGAACGCCTTGAACGTCATCGTGGTCAATGTCCGCACGATCCCCGGAATGTCGAACAATTTCTCCGACAGAAACCGCCCCACATCCTCTTCGTCGGGAATATAGACCTTGGCGATCAGATCATATTCGCCGCTGGTCGAGTAGAGCTCGCTCACCACCTCGCGGTCATAGATCGCACTCGCCGCCTCATAGGTCTTGCCGGGGGTGCAGCGGAACTGAACGAATACGCAGGCCATGACGGTCTCCTTTTGCCCGCAGCCTAATCCGCTTGCGAGGCGTCCTGCAAGGCCAGCACCGGGCTCGCCTTCAAATCCTCCACCGTCAGCGCCCGTTTGGGCAAGGCCAGCCGGTTTCTCACCACCCAATACAGCCGCTTCTCCGCCCGCGTGATTGCCACATAGGCCAGCCGCTTCCATAACGGCATCCCCGCCTCGCTGCGCCCGGCCTGTGCGGCTGCATACAGGTCCGGCGCAAAGACCTGCACCTCTTCCCACTGGCTGCCTTGCGCCTTGTGAATGGTCACCGCCGCGCCATGCAGAAACGCCGCCCCCATTCGCGCGGCACTGGGAATGAACGGCTCTTCCTCGTCTGGCCGCTCGATCTTGATGATGCTTGCGGCCGACACCTGCGGGTCCTCGGCCCCCACCACATGCAGCCGCGCAAACCCGTCGCGCTGGCCGGGACCAAGATAGATCACCTGCGCCCCCTTGATCAGCCCGCGCGCCTCCAGATCGATGCGCTTCTTGCGGTGCTTCAATGGCAGCTCGATCCCGTCGCAGATCAACGGCTCGCCCGCCAGCAGCGCAGCGGGCGGCGCGCCCTGCGCCGCGCGAAACGCCGCTATCAGCTTGATCCGCGTCACATTGCGCCACACCAGCACCGGACTGCGCGCCATCAGGTCGCTGTCCACCCGCTCGGCCCACACCACCCGGTCGTCCTTTTTCGAGGCGGCATGCACCATCGCCTCGAATTCCTCGAACCCCAGCCGCTCGTCGCCCAAAGCATGGGCGAGGTCGAGGATCGGGTTGTCCTCGGCCTGCCGATGGATGCGGTGCAACACCAACCGACGGCTTTCCGCCAGCTTGTCGAACACCATCTCACCCGAGGCCCCCACCGGGGCCAGTTGGGCCGGGTCGCCAAACAGCACCAGCGTCGGGAATATCTCGCGCAGATCCTCCAGTTGCCGCTCGTCCAGCATCGAGCTTTCGTCGACAAAGCCCACGTCCAGCGGCTCTTCCCGCCGCTTCCAGCCCGAAATGAAATCCGACCCGCGCAACCCCGCCGCGGCGAGCGCACCGGGTATCGACGACACCTGCTGGTAAAACGCATAAGCCCGGTCCAGTGCGATCTCCGTCAACCCTTCGACGGCAGGACGCGGCGCCTGTCCCGCCAGCCATTCGGCGATCTTTTCATACTGCGGGTCATAGACCGGTGTGTAGAGGATGCGGTGGATGGTCGTCGCAGGCACCCCGCGCAGCCGCAGGACCGAGGCCGCCTTGTTGGTCGGCGCCAGCACTGCCAAAGTGCGGCGATCCTTGCGCCGCCGCCCCTCATAATCGGCCGACACCACCTCGACCCCCGCCGCCTTCAGCGCCCGGTACAGGCTGGCCAGCAGCATGGTCTTGCCCGACCCCGCCTTGCCCACCACCGCCAGAACCGAAGCCTTGCCCTCGGCCCGCGGGCTCAGCACCGCTTCGGCAAGGTCAATCCCCATCCCGAAAAGCTCGGCGGCCACCCGGTCAAAAGCCTCGGCCTGGTCGTCGGAAAAGGTCAAGATCTCGGTGGCCATGGCGCAACCATAGGCGAGCGTCCGAGCCGTGGCCAGACCCGGCGACCCGCCAAACATATGCTCTGAACCTATTGCGAAGTTTGCCCCGCCGGCCGCGCCGACGCTGTCATCTCCAGCGCCGCAATCTCGGCCGAGGCGACTTGCAGCGCCTCTTCGGCCTTGACGGCCAGCTGGATCAGCCCATTCGCAACCGCGTAGGACTTCAGGTCCTTCAGCACATCGAAAACCCAGTCATGATCCATGGAACCCCCAGATGCCTTGGAAAAGCGTCTGGCATCATAGCACCTGATACGGGATCAACATTACCTGCCGGTTTGGAAACAATTCGTCGCCGAAGCGGTTCAAATGTGGCTCAAATTCGCCGGGAATGTCGGCGCAGGGACGCGGCACCCTCGCGGGCAAAGGTGCCGCCGGGGCTGGTCACTTTACTGGAATGTGACCGTGGCCGTCGTGCAGACATCCACGCCAGAGTCGACGCTCGACGTGCCATCCGCGAACACCGCCTTGAAGTCGAAATTGCAATAACCCGAGCCGTCGTTGAAATCGATGGAGGTTGAGCTTCCCGACGACAGAACTTCGCTGCCCAGAATATCCTCTTCCCAGCTGTTGGTGCCTGCGTTCGATCCGTAGAAATTCGTGATCGTCGAGTTGGTGTTGTTGACGATCGTCACGTGACGATCAACGGAGGTGCCTGAACTTGTTCCGTCGGTGCAGCCCACCAAAAGCAACCCTGCAACAACCAGTCCCATCGATTTAG
>JANXPK010000070.1 GCA_025357355.1 Rhodobacterales bacterium | reverse complement strand
GGTCTTCGCCGAAGACGGAACCTTGCGCCAAGACGTGAAGATTGAACTGAAGACACCCTGATTTTCGACCTGATCTTGACTGAAATTTAGCACTCGAAGCTGCAAATGAAACCCGAGTATCGCGGGTAAAGGATTTGGTATGGTACGCTGGTGGGGCAATTTCGCCATAGAGCAATCGCGCGCGGAAATCGCGCGACAATACGGCGTGATGCAACAAGTGGAGATCCGCCGCCGGGTTCTGGCGCTACTGCCATTTGTCATCGCGTTGTTGTTCTTGCCGGCCTGGTTGTGCATCGTGACGGCCATTCTGGTGACCGTTTTGGAATGGGTCGGCTTCAATCGGCTTGGCGAAGTCGATCCGGCCGAACAGCCGCAACTTTATCTGGGCACCTTGGCTTGCTACGCGCTTGCGCAAATCGCCTACATGACCATCCCCGCGCTCATCTGGCAGAACCCGGACCCGATTGCCAAGGCCTTTGCCATCGGCATGTTTCTGATTAACCTGGTGCATTTGTCGACCATCCGGACGGTGCATTTCCCCCTGGCCTTTGTGGCCCTTGTGCCCGCCACGTTGATCAGTGTGTCTGGCAATTCCTATTTCTGGATCAGGCAGGGCAATTGGACCGGGCTGGGCATTTCAACGGTCTGCGTCATCGCCATCGCCTATTTCGTTCATCTGATGATGACGACCGTTCACGGTCTGCACCAGGAAATGTTTCAAAACCAATTGGCGGCGCAAGCGGCCAATGAAGCGAAATCGCGGTTTCTGGCGCAGATGAGCCACGAATTGCGCACGCCGCTCAATGCCATTCTGGGCATGGGCAATGCAGAATTGACCACCGCCACAAATCCAGAGTCAAAAGAGCGGCTTGCGACATTGGTGCAATCGGCGCGCAGTCTTTCGGTGCTGCTGGATGACATTCTCGATCTCACCGCAGTTGAGGCCGGCCAATTGCCAATCCGGCCCGCTGTTATTGACCTGCGCGCGGAGACCAATGCAACCCTTGCGCTGTTTCGTCAACAGATTGCCGACCTTGGGATGCGATTGGACGTCAGCTTTGATGATCGGGTCCCGGCACTTGCCTGGATCGACGGGCAAAGATTTCGGCAATGTCTGTCGAACCTTTTGTCAAATGCCATCAAATATGCCCAGCACGGCGCGATCGAGATTGCGGTAAGTGCGCCAGCTTCCGGCAATATCTCCGTCGAACTCGCCGATTCAGGCCCGGGCATTCCCGAAAGGCTGCGCGAGCGGATCTTTGAGCCCTTTCATCGCGGTGACAGCCTGGTCGCCGGTACCGGCTTGGGCTTGGCGATCAGTCGGACACTGGCGCGGCGGATGGGCGGCGACCTGGTCTTGTTGCCCGGCGAGACGGGCGCGCGTTTCCTGTTGACCTTCGCCGTTCTGCCCGCCGAGTCAAACGAGGCGGCAGCCGCGCCGCCCAAAGTTCTGCCAGATCTCAGCGGTTGCCGGGTTCTGATCGTTGACGACATTGCGACCAACCGTTTTGTGGCCATGACCTATCTGCGGATCCTGGGGGCAATTGCGATCGAAGCCGAAACTGGCGAGGCCGCGCTGACTGTGTTGGAACGGGAGGGCGTCGATCTTGTCCTGCTGGACATGCTGATGCCAGGCATGGACGGACTGACGACGTTCCGGCGCATCCGCGCGTTGTCGGGGCCGGCCACCAAGGTCCCGGTGATCGCAATGACGGCCGACGCCTCCGAAGAGCGGCGGCTGCATTATCTCGCGGCGGGACTGAACGGCTATGTGTCAAAGCCGCTGGCGCCCGAAATGCTGAGTGCCGCCATTCTGGCCGTACTTCCCGCACCTCCGGCCGAAAGCGACACGACAGGGCGGTTCTAAGCAGGCAGCGTCGGCATCCGGCAGGCAGCATCGGCTTGCACGACCATAGCCCGCGCCACCCGGAGCCCTGTCATGGATGAATTTGCAGCACTGGATGCAACAGAACTGGCCAGGTTGGTAGCCAGTCGGCAGGTCAGTGCTGAGGAATTGCTTGACCGCTCGCTCGCTGCGACCGAACGCCTGAACCCCGCGCTCAACGCGGTGGTGTTGGTGCAAGAAGGGGTCGCGCGGGCAGCCATTGCCAAAGGACTGCCAACTGGGCCGTTCCGTGGCGTGCCGTTTCTGATCAAGGATCTGGGCTGCGAGGCGCGGGATTTTCCGTCGCAAAACGGCTCAAGGCTGTTCGCGAACACCCGCTACAGCTATGACAGCGCGATATTCGAGCGGATGCGCGCCACCGGGGTCGTCACGTTTGGCCG
>JANXPK010000060.1 GCA_025357355.1 Rhodobacterales bacterium | reverse complement strand
GCCCTCGCAGGTTCGCTCGAACCTGTGGCGCTGAACCTGCTCGACCTCAAGGCCTTTGGCGAACGCATCGCCGCAACAGACCCAGACCGCCACACCGCGGAAATCCAAATCCGCATCCCATTGATGAACCGCTTCTCGGCCCTCGGAACGGCCGAGATCGTCCGTGTGGCCTGATGCTTAAGGGGTAAGGGGACATCATGCCTCAAGCGCGAGTTACGCAACAACGCCCATCGCGCTTGTCCTGCTCAGCCATTCCCATATCGACCACATCGGCGGCCTGCCCCTCTTCCCCGATGCCGAGGTCATCGTCCAGGCCGCCGAACGCGCCCAGCCCCGCCCGCTGTACTTCGCCGCGGTCCGGCCCATGGCGTGGCCCGACGCCCGCTGCCGCCTGCTCGAAAGTACCGAGATTTGCGGCGGCCTGTGGATGGTCACCACCCCCGGTCACACCCCCGGTCATATGTCGGTTCTGGTCAACCCCCCCGGCGCCGCGGTGCTTCTCGCCATTGACGCCATCAACTGCACCTCCGAACCGGCCGAGGGCTTCCCCGATGCGATGGACCCCGCCACCGCCGCCCGTTCCGCCGCCCGCCTCTACGCCCTGCAACGGCGGCACCGCGCCACCCTCATCCCCGGTCACGAACCTGAATGACGCGGCCTTGACCCGGTCCCACCAAAGCCCCAGAAGTCCCGGGCACAGGGGAAAGAACATGGCAGCGCCCGATCATTCCCCCACAGATCACCGCCTCGGCCTGATCCTCGTCGCCGTCTCGACCCTTGCGTGGAGTACGGCAGGCCTCTTCACCCGCGCGATCCATGAAGACCTTTTGACCGTCATCGTCTGGCGCGGCCTCTTCGGTTCGCTCGGCCTGCTGACCGTGCTGATCACCCGCCAAGGCTGGGGCGGCCTGCGCAGCTTTGCCCGGCTTGGCCGCGCGGGTTGGCTTTACGCCGCCATCTCGGGGACGGGCATGCTGTGCTACATCACCGCCCTGCGCGAAACCTCCATCGCCCATGTCGCCATCATCTACGCCGTGGTGCCCTTCCTGACCGCAGGCCTCGCCTGGGCGATGCTCGGTGACAGGCCCAGCCGCGCGTCCATCATCGCCAGCCTTCTCGCCTTTGCCGGGGCCGTCATCATGGTCGGCCTTGGCCACGACGGCACCCTGCTGGGCGATTTCCTGACCTTGATCATGACCCTCGGCATGGCGCTGATGGTCGTCATCGCCCGCAAACACCCGACCATCCCGACCCTTCCCGCCGGGATCACCTCTGCCCTCCTCAGCGTCATCGCCTGCCTGCCCTTCGCCGGAACCCTCGCCCCCGCCCCGGATCAATTTTTGCTGCTCGCAGGCTTCGGCCTCGTCAACTCCACCGTGGGCTTTGCCCTGTTTCTCGTCGGCTCCACCCGCATCGCCCCGATCGAAACCGCCCTCCTCGGCGCGCTCGAAGCGCCCATCGCTCCTCTCTGGGTCTGGCTCGTCTTCGGCGAAACCCCCGACCCCGCCACCCTCCTCGGCGCCGCCGTCGTTTTCAGCGCCGTATTCTGGCACATCACGCGCCAATACCGCCGAGGCTAGGCCCGGATCCCGCCAATTTGCCTAAAATTTCGCTTCATCTTGGCTCAAATACTCCACCGGGGTCCGGGGGTGTGAAACCCCCGGCTTGCCCCCGTGACAATCCCCCGCCCGCCCCCTATAAGCCCGGCGAAATCCGCATTGCAAAAGGCGCATCATGACCATCAAGGTTCTCGGCCACAAATCTCCCGACACCGACAGCACCGGCTCGCCGATCATCTGGGCCTGGTATCTGACCGAGGTCAAAGGCACCCCAGCTGAAGCCTTCCTTCTGGGCGAGCCCAATACCGAAGCCGCCTTCGTTCTGAAACACTGGAACCTCAAGAAGCCCACGATCATCGCCGATGTCGCGGCCTCTGACCGTGTGGTCATCGTCGACACCAACAACCCCGCCGAACTGCCGCCCTCGATCAACGACGCAGCGGTCCTGGCCATCATCGACCATCACATGCTGGTCGGCGGCCTCAAGACCCGCACCCCGATCGACATCACCATCCGCCCGCTCGCCTGCACCGCCACCATACTGCACGACCTGATGGGCGCCGATTTTGCCCGCGCGCCCACGGCGATCAAGGGGGCGATGCTGTCCTGCATTCTGTCGGACACGCTGGAATTCCGCTCGCCCACCACCACGCCGCACGACCGTGCCGTGGCCGAAAAGCTCGCCGCCGACCTCGGCGTCGCGATCCCCGATCTGGCCACCAGGCTGTTCGAGGCCAAGTCCGACGTTTCCTCCTTCTCCGATGCCGCCCTCCTCAGGATGGACAGCAAGGAATACAACGTCGCGGGCAAAGAACTGCGCGTCTCGGTGCTGGAAACCACCGCGCCCAAGGTCGTGCTTGACCGCAAAGCCTCGCTGATGGCCTCGATGGAGGCCGTGGCGAAGGAAGACGGCGCCGATCAGGTGTTGCTGTTTGTCATCGACATCCTGAAAGAGCAGGCGACGTTGCTGGTGCCCAACGCTTTGGTCAAGCAAATGGCCGAGGCTTCATTTGGCGTTAAAGTCACCGGCGACACCGTGGTCCTGCCCGGCATCATGAGCCGCAAAAAGCAGATCATCCCGGCGCTGAAACTCTGACGGAAAGCCGGTCGCGGCACCGCCCCGGCCCGGTTTTTCCAAGATCTTTCTGTAGAGGGATTGTAGGCGCATTGTAGGTGCTTTGTAGGTCGCTCACAGATTGTTAACCTATCCGCCCGAAAGGCCCGTCATGACGCAGATCATCGCCACGCTCGCCGACCTTGGCAAACGCTACGATGCCGTGTTTTGCGACCTCTGGGGCTGCCTGCACAACGGCAAGACCCCGTTCCCGCAGGCCGTGGCAGCCCTGCAAGGGTTTCGGGGGCAGGGTGGCAAAGTCGTGCTACTAACCAACGCGCCACGCTCTAAATCCAGCGTTATCAAACAGTTGAGCGCCATGGGAGTGCCCCGCGACGCCTGGGACGAGGTGGTGACATCGGGTGACGCCGCCCAATCCGCGATGCTCGCAGGCGCCGTCGGCCGCCGGGTCTATTTCATCGGCGCGCCGAAGGACGAGGCGTTTTTCACCGACTTCGCGGATGATCTCGCCAAAGGCCAGCCCGCCATCACCAGCGTGCCGA
>JANXPK010000054.1 GCA_025357355.1 Rhodobacterales bacterium | reverse complement strand
GAGCCGCCGTATTCGTCGGTCCGCAGGTTGGTGGCGCGGCTGAGGAAGTGCTGGAAGATGCCAAAGCCGTGGGCGCCGTAAAGGCAGATGAGGTCGAAGCCCGCGCTGTGCGAGCGGCGGACGGCGTTGCGGAACCAGCGGCGCAGGTCCTTGATGTCGGATTTGTCGAGGGTGCGGGCCTGGACGGGATCAGAGGTGAAGGTCAGGATCGGGCCGCCGGTTACGGCGAGGGGGACCTCGCGGGAATAGAGGTTGGGGCCGTTGATGCCGGAATAGACAAGCTGGATGCCGGCCAGGGCGCCGTGCGATTTCATCGCGTCGGCCATGCGGGCGAGGGCCGGGATGTCGCGGTCGTCCCACAGGTGTTGCTCGATGAAGGGGGTAATCTCGGAGGTTGGGTGAATTTCGGTCTGTTCGGTGAAGATGACGCCCCAGCCACCCTCTGCCTTGGTGCGGCGCATTTCGACCACGGCGGAGGGATCGCGGTAGCCGCCGCCGTTGCAATGGGGCACCTGATAGAAGCGGTTCATGGCCAGTTTGGGGCCGATTTGCAGCGGCTGGAACAGAATGTCGTAACGCGGGTCGCGCATGTCAGATCTTTCGGTAGTCCTGGGCCTGGGTCGACAGGCGGGCGGGGTCGAGGGTTTGCGGGATGGTGGCGATCAGAAGAGCGGGGTCTTGCCCGGCCTGCACCAAAGGCTCGCCGTAGGGGTCGGCGATGAGGGAGCCGCCGACGTAGGTCAGATCGCCTTCGGTGCCGCAATAGTTGGCATAGGCGATGGTCAGGCCGTGGTTGGCGGCCATGGCGGGGACGGTGAAGCGGGTGACATGGGTGAAAGGGGCCATGTTGGCGGTGGGGCACAGGATCAGACGGACGCCAAGGGCCGCCAGCGCGGCGATATGAGGGGCGAATTCGACGTCGTAGCAGATCAGAAGGGCGGTGCGGATGCCGTTGAGGTCAAAGATCGTGTAGGCGTCACCGGGACGGTAAAGGGCCTTTTCGCGCGGGCCATAAAGCTGGATCTTGCGGTAATGGGCCAACTCGCGCCCCGTGGCGTCCAGTGTCAGGGCGGAATTGTAGAGGTCGCCGTCGCGCTCGGCATAGCCAAGGGTCACGCCACAGCGGGCGGTGCGGCAGAGGGTGGCGACTTGGGTCGTACAGGCCGCGCGGGATTGGGCAAGTGCAGGAATGTCGGGGTGGTTGTAGCCGGGCAAGAAGACCTCGGGCGTCACCAGCATAGTGGCGCCTTGAGCGGCGGCCTTGGTCAGGGCAGCGGCAAGGGCGACCAAAGCGGGTGTAATGTCGCCTGCGGGAGATCGGGTTTGCCAGATGGCGACGCGCATGTTTGCCCCGTTCGGTTGCGCGCCTACCAAATCGGGGGAAAGGGCGGCTGGCAAGTCGGGATTAGCTGAGCGTGGCCAAGGCTGGGCCTAATCAGCCCGGCAATCTGGACCCTGTGGGGCGGCGATGCTATGGCTGCGGCATGAGCCAACCGGCGCACCATACCCTGATTTCCAGTATGAAGGACGAGGGGCCGTTCATCCTGGAATGGGTGGCGCATCACCGCGTGCTGGGGTTTGACCGCATCTGCGTCGCCTCCAACGACTGCCGCGATGGCACGGACCGGCTGTTGGCCGCGTTGGCGGCGGCGGGGTATGTCGAGCATGTTGCCAATGTCGTGGCGGCGGGGCAAATCCCCCAGCATGCAGGATATGAGGCGATGCGGGCGCAGTTGCGGATTGACGACACCGAATGGCTGATGATGCTGGATGCCGACGAATTCCTGAACGTGCATGTGGGCGGGCACCGGGTCGGCGATCTGACGGCGGTGGCAGGGGACGCCGACATCGTGGCGTTGCATGCGATGTGCTTTACGGGCGGGCCGGAGGTGAACTGGCAGCCGGGGCCGATCTGTCCGATATCGCCGTGGCGGCTGGCGCTGGATCACAAGGCCAACAAGGCGAGAAAGTCGCTGACGCGCAATCCGGCGCGGTTCAAGGGCATCCACAACCACTCATTGGTCGGCTTCAAGGGCATGACGGACAAGCTGCAGGTGATGGGCGGCGACGGGGTGCAGTACAACCTGACCAAGGGCGTGCCGATCTGGCAGCAGTTGCGTCAAGGGCCGCTGGACGGGCAGCCGCATCTGTTGGCCCAGTACAACCATTATGCCGTCAAGACCTGGGATACGTTCAACCTGCGACGGGAACGTGGGCGTGGGGCGGTGGCGGTGACCGACGAGAGCACCGCACGGCATACCGAGGCCTATTTCATGGATCGCAACATGGCCGAGGCGCAGGACCTGTCGATCGGGCGCTATGCGGCGGAGGTTGCGGCGCTGATGGGCGAGATGGTTCAGGACGTGGGCGTACGGCGCTGTCAGGCGGAGTGTGATGCGGTCTATGGGGAACTGGCGGCGCGCTACCGGATTTAGGTCGGGGTTGGCCCAAGAGGGGAACAGTTTGCCGTGAGCGAGGGAGCCGGTCCCGCCACCAGAGCCAGATGACCGTCTGATGAAGGCTCCTGTCGAGACTTCATCGGTCCGATTGCCGAGAGCCGCAAGGCGACGGCAAGGGGGATTGGGCTGGGGGCCGTGGTGCCGAAGAGGACACGCGCGTCCCCGATAGGCTTTGGCCTATCGGGGAAGAGAAGGAAGACAGAGGGATTTCCCATCTGATCCAGTATCTGGCCAGGCCAAGATCCGACTGTTGAAATTTCAAGGGCCCTTCCCCTCAGAACAAGAAATCTCCGTCCACGAAATCGGCCGCGCTCAGCGGGTGGCCGGTCGCCGAAACCACCGTCACGTCATGGCCGTTCAGGCCGATGATCGCGCCATTGGCGGTCGAGGTGATGCTGAGGGCCGACAAGGTGTAGACGTGCCCCCAGTCCGACAGGTCGATCCGGTCGCTGTGCAGTTCGAAATCGGTGATCCGGCCGTGCAGTGACGCGGCATCCCACGCGAACACATCCGCCCCGGAGCCGCCGGTCATCACGTCATTGCCGCCGCCGGAATGGATCCAGTCATCTCCACCCTGCCCCAGCAGCGTCTCATTCGCGGCGGTGCCGAGGATCAGATCGCCACTCGCACTGCCAGTGGTGGTGGCAAAGCGGGCTGCGATCATCCCGCCAAGGCCGGCCAGCGACAGCGCAAACTCTTGCACCCGGTCGGCGTGGTCATCGACGGCGAAGATGTTGACCGTGGTGCCGTTGACCGCGACCTGCAGGCCGGTCACGTCGTAAAGCCCGGCTCCGGCCTCGAACGCTGTGGTGCAGAACGCCGACAGACGGCCATCCGGCAAGAGCTCCATCACCGTGATCCCGGCATCGGTGCCCGCGCTGACCACGAAAGAGCGACCGTTCATGGTGAAGCTGTCCAGCACCTCGGGATGGGCAAAGCGCGTGGTCAGATCGTCGATGACCTGATCGGTCTGGAAGAGGCAGCCCATGTCATTGACCCGCACCACGGAAAGCGAGCTTGATCCGGTCGAAGCGATGACGGCGTAGGTGATGCCTGCGAGCTGCATCACTTGCAGAGCGGCCGGGCCCGACACCCACAGGCCGTCATGGGTGCCGAGCGAGTCCACCAGTGCTGCGGTGCCAGAGGCGTCTACCGCATAGCTGGTGATGCCGTTTTCCAGCGAGGACAGGGTCAAGAGGTAGTTCTGCCCGGCGATGGTCATGCTGGCGGTGTCGCTGACATTGGCGACATAGGATTTCGCGGTGTCGGCAATCGCGCTGATCTGGGCCAGCGCGCCACCATTGCTGAGGTGAAACACTTCCAGTCCCGGGGTGTTCCAGGTCGACAAGACGGCGAGATCACCGGTGGCACCGCCCATGAGGACAAAGGTCTCGACCCCGGTCAGCGCGCCGATGGTGGTGCTGACCACCTGTGCAACCCCCGGCAGCCCGCTTGCGTCCAGCACCGAGGCGGTCAGCATCCCGGCGTGGGCATCGAACATGAAGGCGCGCACGATGCCGCCGCTGTCCTGAAACGCGATGGAGTGACCGGGGTCGAGCGCATCGGCCGGTGTCGGGGCGCCAAGGCTTTGCTGGGTGACATAGCCGCTGCCCGGTGCGCTGACCGCGCCGAGCGACAGGCTCATCGCGGCGTTGAGCTCTGCCTCGGAATAGATCATCCGCGCGATGCCCCCGGCGACGACCAGGGCCATGCCTTCGCCCACGGCGCTGACCCCAAGGGACGCGGCGCTGAAACTGGTGACAAGGTCAAGCTGCATGTCCGCTCCATTCCGCGAGGACTGCAGCGACTGTCCCAAGCGCGGCGGGTCGCAGGGTGGTGGCTTTTGGGCGCGACCGTGTCCCTTGGCTAAAAGGCGCAGGAGATTAATTAACCTCTTAAAAACCTAGTGAAATCTATGGGTTGTGGGAATAACTCCTTAACGGCGCCTTCACCTTGATGCGGCAGGATGTGTCCGGTCTGAGGGAGGGCGCAATGGGCGACATCAGCGGCAACGGCACCGCCGTCACCGGTTTGGGCGGGGCGCTGGGATTTGGTGAGACCGAATTGCCGCGCGGCGATGACACGGTGGCGCAGGTCGATGTCGGGGCGGTGTTTGGCAGCGGTTTCGCCTTGGGCGGTGTGCGCTACGGTGCGGACCAGTTGTACATCTCGACCGACGGGCTGATCAGCTTTGGTGCTGGGTTCAGCGGGGTTGCGGCGGCGGCCTCGGCCATCGCGGCGCCGTTCTTTGCCATCTTCAACGGCGATGTCGATACAAGGCTGGACGGCGAGGCACCGGAAAGCGGCGGCATCTGGCTGGACGTCGATACGGTGAACGACTGCGTGACGATCACCTGGGATCATGTCGGCTTTTACCGCCGCAACGCAACCGCGACCGACACCTTTCAGATCCAGCTTTTCGACCACGGCAATGGCGCGTTCGACGTCGTCTATCGCTATCAGAGCATCCACTGGACCTCCGGCGATCTGCAGGGCGGGTTCGGCGGGCTGGACGGCGTGGCCGCGATGGTCGGGTATCGCAGCGGCAGCGCCGGGGACGGCACGCTGCTCGCGGCATCAGGGAACCAGACGGCGGAACTGGCGCTGCCGGGGGCCTTGGGCAATACCGGGGTGGCGGGGTTGTGGGTTTACAGCTTTGGCGCCACCGGCCCGATCAATGGCACGGCGGCGAGCGATACGTTGGCGGGGACGGCTGCGGGGGATACGGTGCACGGGCTGGGCGGCAACGATGTGCTGCTGGGCAGTTCCGGGGCGGATCTGCTGGATGGCGGCAGCGGGATCGACCGGGTCGATTATGGTGCCGCGCTGTCCGCCGTAGTGATCAACCTGGCGAGCCCTGTCGGAAATCGGGGTGTCGCGGCAGGGGATAGCTACACCAGCATCGAACGGTTCGCGCTGAGCGGCTTTGACGACCGGTTTCAGGGCGCGGCGGGGGCGGACTGGGTCTTTGGCGGTGCCGGGGTGGACAGCATTTTCGGCGGCCTTGGCCCGGATCATCTGTTTGGCGGACTTGGCAGCGACCAGATGGCCGGAGGCGCGGGCAATGATCAGTTGACCGGCGGCTACGGCGCGGACCGAATGGGCGGCGGCGATGGGCAGGACCGTCTGTGGGGCGGTGGCGGGGCCGATACGATCAGCGGGGGCACTTCGGCAACCGACCTCGGCGATGCGATCTATGGCGGGCTGCGCCGCGATCTGGTGCATGGCGGCGCGGGTCAGGACACGATTTATGGCGGCCCCGGCAATGACAGCGTTTATGGCGATCTGGGCGGGGATACCGCGCAGGGCGGGGCCGGGAACGATGCGCTGTTCGGTGGAGGTGGTGCCGACCTTTTGTCGGGCGGAACGGGGGACGACCAGCTTTCAGGTGGCTTGGGCAACGACACCTTGATTGGCGGCACCGGGGCGGACCGGTTTCTGCGCACCGGCGGCGCTGGCGAGGGCGTGGACCGCATCACTGATTTCAGCAATGTCGAGGGGGACAGCCTGGTCTTTTCCGTCGCGGCAGCCAGCAAAGCCGATTTCCACGTGACCTTCGCTACCGAGACCAGCGCAGGCCTGCCCGGCGTGCAAGAGGCTTTGGTAACTTATGTGCCGACCGGCAAGCTGATCTGGGTGCTGGTCGATGGCGCGGACGAAGCGGCGATCATGCTGCACACGCCCACCACGTCGTTCGACATCCTGTAACGTCTTAGCGCCCGATGCTGACATAGCGCTCGAACCCCGCCTCGGTTGCCTCATCGCGCGAATAGACGTTGCGCAGGTCGGCCATGCGCGGCGTCGTCATCTTGCGGGCGATGCGTTCCAGGTCAAGGCCGCGGAACTCGTTCCATTCGGTCAGGATCACCACGACATCGGCACCCTGTGCCGCCTGATAGGCATTCTCGACCCAGCGCACGCCCGGCAACAGCGCCTCGCCCTCGCGCTTGCCCTGCGGATCGGCGACGCGGACCTTGGCACCGGAGCCGACCAACGACGGCACTATGGTCAGCGAGGGCGCCTCGCGCATGTCATCGGTGTTAGGCTTGAAGGTGACACCGAG
>JANXPK010000045.1 GCA_025357355.1 Rhodobacterales bacterium | reverse complement strand
TGCCAGGTGCCGCAAGCCTTTTTGGTCGGTCGACGTGATGCGCCGCCGCCTATGCGAACCATGTCAGCCCGAGGGGTGACACGAGACCCGCTGCTAAGCCCATGCGGCAGCGGATAGGTGCGGGGCTACCGCACCGCTGGTCCGGGCTTCTCCTTGCCCCGAGACCCGAAGCGCCCCCGTGGACTTAAACGCGGGGGCACTTTGCTGACGGAATCGCCTTACAGCGCCCGCCTTACTTACGATTGTCTTTTGGAAAGTTCATGAACGACAAAAGCCCCGTGAGGGGCTTTGCGTAAGTGCTTGTTTTTACTAGGAGATTTGGTGGAGCCAGACGGGATCGAACCGTCGACCTCTTGAATGCCATTCAAGCGCTCTCCCATCTGAGCTATGACCCCAATCTTCGGTGTCCTGGCGCCAGGCGCCTCGGCAAACCTTGCGACGCTGGGCGCGTCGTGCGGCGCTGTTTAGGGGCAGGTCAGCGGGGGCGCAAGCACAAAATGCACCCCGCCTGCCCCCGGCTTACGGCTCTTCCTCGTCGCCGGCCACTTCCGTCAGATCGTCGAGCGAGACGTTGTCGTCGGCGTCTTCTTCCAACAACTCATCGTCCAGTTCGGTGTCGTCGGCGGCGCCGGGCGTCAACAGTTCGTCGTCGGTGTCCAGATCGTCCACCAGAACGTCTTCATCCTTCTCGGGCGCAACGCGGGCAATGACCGAGGCCGCCATCTTGCGACGCGCGCTTTCAATGTCGACGACCTCGCCGGTATAGGGGCTGACGATCGGCGATTTGTTCAGGTCGTAGAAGCGTTTGCCAGTGGTCGGGCAGGTGCGCTTCGTGCCCCATTCAAGCTTGGGCATGGGAATCCTTCAAGGCTGTTTGCCAGAGTGTTTGCAAGTAAGCCGCCCGCTTGCCACAGGTCAAAGCGCGTGTCAAACTCTTTTGCCCCGATCTCGGCCCGCACGCTGCCAGTTGCGATGGCCCCCCAGATGGCTATTCTGCCCTTCCTTTGCAAGAGGTCTCATGCCCGTCCTTCCCGGCGCCCCCCCCGTTGAAATCACGCTGCGCCGCTCGGCCCGGTCGCGGCGATTTTCCCTGCGCGTCAGCCAACTTGACGGAAGCGTCACCCTGTCGATGCCGACCCGCGCCCGCGAGGCCGAGGCGATGGACTTTGCCCGCGCCCACGAATCCTGGCTGCGTGCCGCCCTTGCCCGCCGCCCGGCCCTGGCTGTCGTGACCCTGGGTGACTGCATCCCGGTCGAGGGTCAGATGCTCACCCTCACCCCAGGCTCCGGTCGCAGCACCCGAATCGACGGCTCCTCGCTCCTGATCCCCGGCGACCCCGCCCAGACCGCCGCCCGCACCGCCGCCTTCCTCAAGACCCTCGCCCGTGACCGGCTGGCCGCCGCCTCCGACCACTACGCCGCCCAGATCGGCCGCAAGGTCAGCCGGATCACCCTGCGCGACACCTCTTCGCGCTGGGGTTCCTGCACGCAGGCCGGCGCGCTGATGTATTCATGGCGCCTGGTCATGGCCCCCCCGCCCGTCCTGACCTATGTCGCCGCCCACGAGGTCGCCCATATGGCCCAGATGAACCACTCCCCCGCCTTCTGGTCCGTCGTCGCCCGGCTTTACCCCGGCTGGCAGACCCAACGCGCCTGGCTCCGCACCCAAGGCAAACACCTGCACGCCTACCAGTTCTGACCCTTTTCATCTGTCCCCGAATATCCCCGGGGGTGAGGCAAAACCGAGGCGGTGAGACGTCAGAAATTGAGCCGGAATTTACGTGCGGGATTGCGAAACCGCAAGAGCGTCATTTTGTTGTTTGTTTTCCGTTGGTTGCGGTTTTGCGTTCCGGCCCAATTGCTGACACGGAACGAAAAAGCTAAGTCATTGATTTTGTTGAATGTGGGAAGGCTTGCGGACCCTATTGCGGAACTTCTCGTTACCGCCAGAACTCGGGTTCAAAGATCACTCTTTCCCACGGAATGGTATGCCGTCAAGTGCGGCTTCGGAGTAGCCTTCTGCTGCTTCGCGCATCGAGCGTTTGCGGGACTCCCAGACCTTCTCGGCGACCACTTCCGCAATGTCAGAGGCGACCGTCAAAGCAAAGGTTGCGAACTCCTTGCCGCCTACATCAAGCTTGTCGAAGCTGTCCTTTAGCGGTCCTGCCTGCTTCAGATCGCGCATGAGCTCGTCTATCGCAAACAGCACTTGGTTCCGAACCCGTACCCGATCGTTGTCAGAATAGCCGAAAAGCAGCCATTCGATGCTCAAACCCAAGTTGGCACATAGAGAAGCAACGCTTGTTGCACGTGGCGAGCTGGGGCCAGCGAGGTACTTTTCCATTGCACTCTTAGACACGCCAGCAGCGGCGGCAAGTTCGGTAACGGTCAGCCGTTCCGTCGCGATGATCAAACGAAGCTGAGCAGAAATATCCAACTCCTGGAAGACTACTTTCTTGCCGGACATGGAT
>JANXPK010000828.1 GCA_025357355.1 Rhodobacterales bacterium | reverse complement strand
GCACGCTGGGCATCGTGACCGAGGTCTCGTTACAGCTTGAGTCCACTGGCACCGGCACACGGATGACCGTGGCGCAATCCGGCTTTCATGAGGATCAGGCAAAGAATTTCGCCGGCGCCCGCTATGGCTGGACCAGCTTCCTTGACCGCCTGTCGCAACTGTTGGAGACAAAATGACCCGCTATCCGCTCGCGCTGCGCGTGATCCACTGGTTCACCGCCCTGATGTTCATTCCCATGCTGGCGGGGGGCTGGTTCGTGATCCGACCGATGTCGAGCAGCGATCCGGTCAAGCTGGACGCGCTGATGTACCACATGGCGATCGGGGTCTTTCTTGTCACCCTGACACTGATCCGTCTGGTTCTGCGCCTGCGCATGGCGCATCCAGAGACCGAGGGTCTGGCCCTTTGGGTCCAGCGCGCGATGTATCTGTGCGTGGTCCTGATGCCGGCATCGGGCTTTACCATGGTCTTCAGTGCCCGGCTCAATGACATCGTCTTTGCCCGCAACGGCGCGCCGCTGCCCGTGGACATGTCAGCCATCACCGGGCATTTCTGGCATGGCGCGACGGCCTTGGCCCTGACCCTGCTGATCGGCCTGCACATTGCCGGCGCGATCCGCGACCGGCAGACCCTGGCGCGGATGCGCTGAACCTCAGCCCGCGGCCTTGGCCAAGACAGCATCGCGCTGACGCACGGCGAAGCCTGCCTGCCTTGGCCATTGATCGACCGTGTCGCCAAGCGCTTTGGCGGCGTGCAGCGGGAAGTTGGGGTCGTCAAGCGCAGTGCGGCCCAGTGCCACCAGATCGGCATGACCGGACTGCAGAACGGCCTCGGCCTGCCTGGGGTCAGTGATCAGGCCAACGGCCATCGTGGCAATGCCGGTTTGCCGCAGCGCTTGCGCATAGGGCACCTGAAACCCCGGCGCAGGCGTGATGACGGCACCGGCAAGGCCACCAGACGAACAGTCTATCACATCGACGCCGCGCTGTTTGGCTTCAGCCGCAAGCACCAGACTGTCGGCGACCGTCCAACCGCCGGGCAAGCCGTCGGTCACCGACAGGCGCAGGAACAGCGGCTTGGCGGCGGGCCAGACGGCACGCATAGCCTCGATCACCTCCAGCATCAGACGCATCCGGTTGGCCAGCGAGCCGCCATAGGCGTCGGTGCGGTGGTTGGCCGCGGGGGATAGAAACTGGCTCAGCAAATAGCCGTGGGCGCCGTGCAACTCGACAATGTCAAAACCGGCACGCAGGGCGCGGGTGGCGGCGGCGGCGAAGGCCGCGGGCAGGGCCTGCACTTCGGCCAGCGTCAGGGCGCGCGGCACCTGATAGTCGGGCTGGTCGATATGGGCGATGGCAGAGGGCGCGACCGGCTGCCAGTGTTCAAAGCCCACGAGCGGCTTTTCCGCCGCGGTCTCGTTGAACGATCCGCGCCACCACAGCGGGGTTGCGGCCTTGCGCCCGGCATGGCCGATCTGGATGGCCGCAGCGGCGCCTTGCGACCGCAGAAAACCGGCGATGCGGGCAAGCGGTTCGATCTGAGCATCGTTCCACAGCCCCATGCAGCCATAGGTGATGCGCCCTTCGGCGGCCACCGCAGTGGCCTCGACCGTGACTGCGCCGAAACCGCCAAGGGCAAACCGCGCCAGATGGGCGAAGTGCCAGTCATTGGCCATCCCATGCACCGCCGAGTATTGGCACATCGGCGAGACGACGAGGCGGTTGCGCAGGGTCAGGTCGCGCAAGGTAAAAGGGGACAAAAGCAGGGACATTCAGGGCGCGCCTTTGGGCATGGGGTTCTCGGCCTTGGTATAGGGCAGCCAATCGGCAACCTCGGGGTAGAACTGCGCGCGCCAGGCCTTGACGCGGGGGTTCATCACCTGACGCCATAAATTGGGGATCAGCGCCATCGTCGTCATAACCGGATAGCCATAGGGCAGTTGCGGGGCGTCTTCGGGGTCGTAATTCTGCAGCAGGGGAAAGCGGCGGTCGGGCTTGTAATGGTGGTCGGAATGGCGCTGCAGGTTGATCAACAGCCAGTTCGAGGCGCGGTGGGCGGCGTTCCACGAGTGGCGC
>JANXPK010000787.1 GCA_025357355.1 Rhodobacterales bacterium | reverse complement strand
CCCAACGCCCTGCACAGTCATCAACAAACGGTGCCATTCCTTGTCCAAAAGCGTCGGAAAGCCGAACAACTGCAACAGATCCTCGCGGACCAGCAAATCGGTATAAAGCGCCACGGCCTCGCCCACCCGCGGCATCGCTGCCATGGTGCGGTCGTTGACATGCACGATATAGCCGATACCCCGTACGTCGATCAGAACCTGATCCGTCCCCCGCCAATCCAGCCGCCCCGAAAGCTTGCCAATCATCCCGCTGCCTTTCGCAGCGCCGCCGCAAGCCGACCGGCGCTTTGCAAGTGGTGCGCGTGGCAGATGGCGATGGCAAGGGCGTCGGCGGCGTCTGGCCCCGCGATCTGCACGCCCGGCAGATGGATGCGGATCATATGGTCGATCTGGGCCTTTGCGGCATGACCGACCCCGACAATGGTCTTCTTGACACTATTGGGGGCATATTCCCCGACAGTTATGCCCGCCTGGGCCGGAACCAACAGCGCAATGCCGCGCGCCTGGCCCAGTTTTAATGTGGCCACAGCGTCCTTGTTGACAAAGGTATGCTCGACCGCCGCTTCGTCCGGCGCATAGATTCGCAACACCTCGGTCAGTTGCACATAAAGCGATACCAGCCGCAAAGCGAGGTCCCCTTCCACCTCGCCGGGGGCAGAATGGCAAATCCCATTGGCTACATGCGTGATTCGCGCGCCAGCGACGTCGATGACACCCCAGCCCAGATTTCTCAGGCCCGGATCGATCCCCAGAACGCGCATTCCTGCCCCTTTTTTATCGTTATGTAGAATTAGCACGAAAAGAGAACATCCGCCAAGATGAATTGCGTGACCTGGCCAAACGGCCAAAATTCGCGATGCGAATGCAGAAAGCGCCGCTCTGTTTGACGAAAACGACACCGGTGGCGGGATTGAGAAAATACTCAACAAATCAAAGGGATTATGGCACTGAACAGCTATGCGCGGCATGCAAGGCGGCGTTGCTTTGGCTCGGATTGCTTTGCACACGCAGCAAGCCTAAATCCTCATCATCGAAAGGCGAAGCGCGCCTTTTCTATGCAAGTTTGAAAGGATAACCGCCATGGCGACTTACGACACGTCCC
This sequence comes from Rhodobacterales bacterium, assembly GCA_025357355.1. Lineage (GTDB taxonomy): Bacteria > Pseudomonadota > Alphaproteobacteria > Rhodobacterales > Rhodobacteraceae > Stagnihabitans. The sequence goes on along the minus strand of JANXPK010000787.1, from coordinate 771 downwards.
GCACGGCGCCGTTCGGCGCCATCACCGTCTTCCATATGGTGCAATCAGTCAGCAATGCTGCGTCCACGCTTCGGGCCTGGAATTCGGCCCGCGTCACCCGCAAGGCGCTGTCCAAGCTTTCCAATCGTGAGCTGGACGATATCGGTTTGTGCCGCGGTGATATCGATCTGATCGGGCGCTGAGCTTCTGTCACTGACATTTAGGGCCGCTGTCCAGCCGGACAGCGGCCCTTTCCATTGCGCCTTTGCCCGACCGGCTCAGGCCATGATCAATGAAGTAGAATGTCAAAAGGCTGCCATCCGTTCGGGACAGCAGCCTGTAGCTGTGTAGACCTGACCAAGGTCTATTTCACCTGGGCGACAATCTGTGCAATCTTGTCTGATACGAACAGCGTGACCGGATCGACCTGCATCAACCAACCGCCAGCCCGTTCAATCCCCTGACCCGCCATAAGGCTGGTCACCCGATCTTGATAGGTTTGCGACCCGACACCATGATAGATCACGCCCTTGAGCAAGAAGCTGCAGACGATCAGAAACAGCACAGGTGCTATGATCGAACGACGCCGCGCCTGCGGACGAAGGTAGTAGGAACGGCCCAAGGTTCCCGGCGCTTCAAAGCCATAGCCTTTGGCCCGCGCCTTCTGGATGCGTGCAACGCGCCCATAGAAGTCAGTCAAATTCGGGTCGGTCATCCCGGTACTCCAACAATTCCGACCCCCACCAAAGACATGTTTAGGTCGCGATTGTGGCGGAAGTTGGGCGGAAAGGC
>JANXPK010000069.1 GCA_025357355.1 Rhodobacterales bacterium | reverse complement strand
GTGACATTGCCGCCGACAGCCTGCGCGCCCTGGCCAGCTGGTCGCAGCCGATGTTCCAGCGCATCAACCGTCTGACCAACTATTCCAACGGCAGCGACGCGGTGCTGGCGGTGTCTAATGCCAAGCGTCTGGGTGTGTCGCCGCGGGTAGGGCGCGTCGGGCTGCCAGCGGACGCCGACCCCAAGGCCATCAACGTCGATTGCACGGCACATTTCAACGGCTTGATGCCGCCGTCCGGCGCGGACTTTGCCTATTGCCACAGCTGGCAGTTCACCGATTCCCGCTTTGGTCTGGATCTGGCAATGTCGCTGGAAGGCGCCATTGACCGCCACGCCATCCCGACCCGCACCGCAGGCGACCGTGGTCTGTGGTTGAACGAGACCGGTCAGCGTCCGCCGGGACAGGCCGGTTGGGGCATCAAAGAGGCGGCGCGCTACCTGACGCCGCGCGCCTGACCCCTTTCAAAGTGGCCCCAAGACGGCTAAAGCGGCACCAGGAGAACCGCCATGGCCGACATCATCGACCGCTGCAAGGCTCAGGGCCTGAAGATGACCGAGCGGCGCCGGGTTGTCGCGCGCGTGATCGGCGATGCCGAGGACCATCCCGATGTCGAGGAACTGTACGCCCGCGCGGTCAAGCTTGACCCCAATATCTCGCTCGCCACCGTCTATCGCACCGTCAAGCTGTTCGAGGAATCGGGCATTCTGGAAAAACACGAATTCGGTGATGGCCGCGCCCGCTATGAAGATGCCGAGCGTGACCACCATGACCATCTGATCGACGTCAACTCTGGCGAGGTCATCGAATTCGTCGACCCCGAGATCGAGGCGTTGCAGGAAAAGATCGCCGCACGGCTGGGCTATCGCCTGATCGGGCACCGGCTGGAGCTGCTGGGCGTTTCCAACCGGAAATGACGGCGGCGGGCAACCTGCGCGGCATCGTCATGATGCTGACCTCGATGGCGTTCTTCGCGCTTGAGGACATGTTCATCAAGTTCGCGGCCGAGGGCCTGCCGACGGGTGAGATCGTGCTGGTGTCCGGCATCTTTGGCGTGCCGTTCTTTGCCGCACTGGCGCGGCGGTCGGGCCGTAGCGCCCTGGTCAGGGGGGCGCTACACCCGGCCGTGCTGATCCGCGCCCTTGGCGAGATGGTCGGCAGCCTTGCCTATATCACCGCCCTTGCCACCGTGCCGCTGCCCACTGTGTCGGCGGTATTGGAGGCGATGCCGCTGGCGGTGACCCTTGGGGCGGCGTTGTTCATGGGCGAGCAGGTGGGCTGGCGACGCTGGACGGCGATTGCGGTCGGCTTCGCCGGGGTTCTCCTGGTGATCCGCCCGGGGTTCGACGGGTTCCGGCCCGCCGCACTCTGGGTGCTGTTCACGGTGCTGGGTCTCGCCGCGCGCGACCTTGCCTCACGCGCCATTCCGCCCGAATTTACCGACGCACAGGTGTCGTCCTGGGGCCTGATGGCGGTGGCACTCCTTGGCGCGCTGATGATGGGGTTCACCGGGCAGGCGGTGGTTCCGGATGGCTGGCAATGTCTGGACCTGGCCGCCATGGTCGTGGTCGGGGCCGTCGGTTATTGGGCCATCGTCGGGGCGATGCGCACCGGCGAGGTTTCTGTGGTGGCCCCGTTCCGCTATGCAAGGCTGGTCTTTGCCATAACGATCGGCGCCTTGGTCTTTGCCGAAAGGGTCGACGTCATCACCCTGTCAGGTGCGGCCCTGATCATCGGGTCGGGACTTTATTCATTCGCCCGGGAACGCGCCCGCAAACGTGCCCTTTCCATGACGACAGTCGCGGGATAAATAGCGCCCAACTTTAGCGCCATCAGGAGCCACCCATGAGCACGATCATCGACATTCACGCCCGCGAGATCCTTGACAGCCGGGGCAACCCCACAGTCGAGGTCGATGTGGTTCTGGAAAGCGGCGCGATGGGCCGCGCTGCCGTGCCTTCGGGTGCCTCGACCGGCGCGCATGAGGCCGTCGAGCGCCGCGATGGCGACAAGAAGCGCTATATGGGCAAGGGCGTTCTGGAAGCGGTGGCGTCGGTCAATGGCGAGTTGGCCGAGGAAATCGTCGGCTTTGATGCCACCGAACAGGTTGGCATCGACCGCACCATGATCGAACTTGACGGCACCCCCAACAAAGGCCGCCTGGGCGCCAACGCCATTCTGGGCGTGTCCTTGGCCGTGGCCAAGGCGGCAGCGGAATTCAGCGGCCAGCCCTTGTACCGCTATGTCGGCGGCACCTCGGCCCGCGTCCTGCCGGTGCCGATGATGAACATCATCAACGGCGGCGAACATGCCGACAACCCGATCGACATTCAGGAATTCATGATCATGCCGGTGGGCGCGGAAAACCTCCGCGAAGCCGTTCGCATGGGGTCCGAAGTGTTCCACACCCTGAAAAAGGAATTGCAGAATGCCGGCCACAACACCGGCATCGGTGACGAGGGCGGCTTTGCACCCAACCTGAGCTCTGCCCGCGACGCGCTTGATTTCATTCTGAAATCCATCGAAAAGGCCGGGTACCGTCCTGGGGAAGATGTGTTCCTGGCGCTCGATTGTGCTGCGACCGAATATTTCAAGGGCGGTCGTTATGAGATGGCGGGCGAGGGCAAAAGCCTGTCGATTGAAGAAAATGTCGCCTTTCTTGCCGGGTTGGCCAAGGATTACCCGATCATCTCGATCGAGGACGGCTGTTCCGAGGATGACTGGGCAGGCTGGAAACTGTTGACCGATACGCTGGGTGGCAAGTTGCAACTGGTCGGCGACGATCTGTTCGTGACCAACCCCAAGCGGCTGGAAATGGGCATCAAGCAGGGCTGCGCCAATTCGATGCTGGTCAAGGTCAACCAGATCGGCACTTTGACCGAAACCCTTGCGGCCGTCGAAATGGCGCACCGGGCCGGTTATACCAACGTGATGAGCCATCGGTCCGGTGAAACCGAGGACAGCACCATCGCTGATCTCGCAGTCGCCACCAACTGCGGTCAGATCAAGACCGGCTCGCTGTCACGCTCGGACCGGCTGGCCAAGTACAACCAGCTGATCCGGATCGAGGAAATGTTGGGCGAGACCGCAGAGTTCGCCGGTCGGTCGATCCTGCGCGGCTAAAGCGAGATGATTCTGGATCGAACCAAACCCGATTTTCCTTTTCTTGCCCGGTGACAAGCGCAGGGCCGGGCAATGCCCGACCCGTTCGGGGGCTTTCGCGGCCCCACCGGGGCCACGGTCCGCCTCGCACCTCGGTCGGGCATTGCCGACTGTCGTCACGAGGCTCGCCGGTGGGAGGTCCGCACCATAAAGCTTTGACCGCAGCCGACTGATGCTCACCCGGCGGTCACGCATTGCCCCCAGAAAGCACTTGTTGATAGGATGCAAGGCAGCATTGGTCATGCGTCAGGTGATGTCGCGCGATTTCTTCCAGAAACATCCCGCTCCAAGGTCGCGGGACCTATGGCCCGTCCTGACAGACCAATGCGACGACCCCAAATCGGGGTCGTTTGCAATTCAGGATGTGGGCTGGGCTGAATATCAGGTTAAAACTGATATTTAAGCCATTGATTTACAATTATTTTGCAAAGTCTCCACATGTGGACACTTCATAACGGGGCAAAACGCGACGGTCTGAATTCGGCCAGCAGGGGCGATTGCGCCGCATGCAGAACCTCTGCCGTCACCAACTCGGCAACCAGTGGGGCCAGCGTCACCCCGGAATGCATGACCGCCAGCGTCAGCCCGGCAACCCCGGTCGGGCCAATCGCGGGCAGGCTGTCGCCGGGCACTGGCCGGTAGGCGAGGCTGACTTGCCGGGCCGCCATCTCCACTCCCGGCAGCAAGCCGCGCAGGCGGCAAAGGGCGGCGTCGGCCAGATCGCCCGGCAAGGTCGTGACCTCCTGCGCCGCGTCAGCTTGATGAGCAGCGGAAAGCGGGGCGATCAGGCTACCGTCTCTGTCCTGCCGCACCTCTTGCTCCGGGCCAGCGATGATGTGGTTCAGTCGGGCAGCAACCGGACGGGTCCGCAAGATCAGACCGGGGCGGCGCAACATCGGCAGGGTCAGACCGAGTGGCGCCAAAAGCCACGGGCAAGCGGTGCCGGCAGCGAGGATGACCTGATCGGCGGCAACACTGCCCTGCGCAGTACGGACCCCGGTGGCGCGGCCTGCAGCGGTTTCAATGGCGATGACCGGGCAACCCGTCCAGACGGTGGCACACGAAGCGGCGAGCAGGTGGCGGGTCAGGCGGGCGGCGTCGACCGCCCCTTCGTCGGGAAAGAACAGACAGCGGTCGGGTGCCGCGACGGCGGGTTCACGGGAGGCGATCTGCCGCGCGGAAAGCGCTTGAACCCGGTAGTCGAGGGCGAGCAGCGTCTGGGCCGCGGCGTCAAAAGCTGCACCCGCCTCCTGCCACCACAGGCATCCCGACCAAACAGTGCCGGTCTGTCCCAGATCAAGATCAAGCCGGTGGTGGGCGTCAATCCCGGCGCGGCGGAGGTTGAAATGGGCGGGCGAATGAAAGAAGCTGGCGTTGATCCAGCCGAACGAAGCCCCGGTGGCTGCGGCCGCGGGTTGCGCCGCCTCGATCACAGTGGCGCGGGCTCCTGCGCGAGACAACCGGAAAGCAAGGGCCGCGCCGGTAAGTCCGGCGCCAATGATGACGAAGTGCTGCATGGGCGCAAGCTGGCAGTCTGGGCGGCGAAAGTCGAGAGACCTCGCGGAGTTCGGTGGGGAGGGCGGGCAGTGAAAGATCGAGACTTTGTGGCGGCCGTATCGCCCGACCTGCGCGTGGCTTTGGCCCAAACTTCGGACGGGCCGGGGCTGCCGCATCTGGCGGGGCATCTAGGGCTGGCAATGGGCCTGGCGCTGTACATCGGGCTGGGCGGGCCGTTCTGGGCGGTGCTGGTGCTGGTGCAGGGCGTCGTGCTGGTCTTCTTGTTCACGCTGGAACATGAGGCGACGCACAGGACGCCGTTTGCCTCGGCGGGGCTGAATGAGTGGGTCGGGCGGGCTTGCGGATTTCTGCTGTTCTTGCCCTTTGAATGGTTCCGCTATTTCCATCTGGCACATCACCGCTGGACCAACATCGAAGGCCAGGATCCGGAGCTGGAGGGTGGCAAGCCTGCGACCCGGCGGCAGTGGGTCTGGCATGTCTCGGGCCTGCCTTATTGGGCATCACAGGTGCGGCTAATCGGGCGTCTGGTGCTGGGGCGCGGGATGGCGGGTTATATCCCGGAAGGAGCCCGGCGGCGCGTCGTGGCGGAGGCGCGGGGAATGGCGGTGGGCTATGGGGTGGTAGCGTTGTCTCTCGGGGCGACGCAAGTGTTCTTGAGGGTGTGGCTGGTGCCGGTGCTGCTGGGCCAGCCGGCGCTGCGGTTGTATCTGCTGGCGGAGCATGGCGACTGCCCGAGGGTGGCGGATATGTTTGAGAACACGCGGACCGTCTTTACCACGGCATTGGTCCGGTTTCTGGCCTGGAACATGCCCTATCATGTCGAGCATCATGTGATGCCCACGGTGCCGTTTCACCGCCTTCCAGAGTTGCACAGTCTGATGCGGGCGGAGTTGAAGGTGACGGCGGACGGGTATGCGGCGTTCACGCGGGACTATCTGGTGCGCAGGCCTTGACAGGTGTCCGGATCTGGGCGCTTTTCAGAATCGTTTAAAATCAATGGGTTGGATTCTGGAAATTTGCCTGCAATTGAGACCTATGCCGCCGGACTGAATTTGGGAAGTGAGACGAGAGCCAATGCCCCTCCGGACGGGAGGGAAACCGAGGGTGATTGCGGG
>JANXPK010000667.1 GCA_025357355.1 Rhodobacterales bacterium | reverse complement strand
TTGCGACCAATCTGGGAAGACCTGCTCGCTTTCAGCCAATCACGCGGACCGGAGTCCTTCGCGTCGCACGATCTTGATGCCCTGGTGGTGGACCTGCCGACCGACAACACAGGGCCGGCCAACGCCCTGGCATCTGAAGCTCTGCTTCTGCGCGACCAATTGGCGGATTTGGTGGAAACCGTCGCCCAGTCCGGGACTGATGCCGCCTTGCGTTTGCAGACCGAACGCCACGCCAACACCGTCACCCTTGAGGAAATGACCGACGAACTAGACATCCTGCGTGCCGAATTGTCCCGGTTGTCAGCGATTCTGGTCAGCGCAGCACTGCCGCAAAACCAGCTACAATTCGCTGATGTCGAAACCCTGCCTGCAACCGGGTTGGCATTCGACCAGGATGCAACCGCAGAGATTGCCCTGCTGCGCGAGCAACTCATCTTTCAGCAGTCCGAGCTTGTAGCAGCGATCATCCCGACGGCACCCTCGCGCCCGGTGTTCGCACAGGACAACACCCAGATCGAAGCGGCGATCGCAACAATGCTTGCCGATCTGGTCGCCGAAACCGAAGGCCGTATCCGCGCCGAACAGGACTTGCACAGCGCCAGACGTCGTTTGCGCGCATTGGGTTCGGGCCCTGGCGACCATGTCGACCCGGGCGGCGCCCCGATCGGCAGCTTGTGAGCCCCATTTCTGATGTCAGGAACCCACCCAATGCCCCTTACCTGCTTTACGGCCTATGACATTCGGGGCCGTCTTGGTGTTGAGCTTGACGAGGCCATTGCCTACCGCGTCGGTCGCGCCTTTGCCCAGGTCTTGCCCGCGCGCAAAGTGGTGATTGGCCGCGATTGCCGGGCTTCTTCCGCGACGCTGACAGCGGCCGTGATCCAGGCCTTGCTTTCTGAAGGGTGCGAGGTACTGGACCTTGGTCTTGCGGGGACCGAGGAAATGTACCATGCCACCACCCATTTTGGGGCTGACGGCGGCATCACGGTGACCGCATCGCACAATCCGATCAACTACAACGGGATGAAACTGGTTCGCCAAGGCTCGGCCCCGCTTGATGCCGCCACCGGGCTAGCGGCGATCCGCACGCTGGCCGAGCGCAACGAATTTGGCCCGGAAAAGCCCGGCGGGCGTCATCTGGATATCGCGACACCTGCCCGCGCCGCCTATGTTGCGACCGTCTTGTCCTTTGTCGATGTTGCGGCGCTGCGTCCGCTCAAGATCGTGGTCAACGCTGGCAACGGTGCCGCCGGGCCGACCTTCGACGCCATCGCGGCCGGACTTGACCGCCTCAACTCGCCATTGACTTTCGTTCGGATGCACCACACGCCCGACGGCAGTTTTCCGCACGGCATCCCGAACCCACTGCTACCGGAAAACCGGCCCGCCACGGCCAATGCCGTAGTTGCGGCGGGCGCCGATCTTGGGGTAGCCTGGGACGGCGACTTTGACCGCTGCTTCTTCTTTGACAACACCGGCACATTCGTCGACGGCGAATATATCGTGGGACTGTTAGCCGACATCTTTCTGGCCAAAGAGCCGGGTGCGCGCATCGTCCATGACCCCCGCGTGGTCTGGAACACCATGGACGTGGTCGCGGCTGCAGGCGGTGTCGCCGTCCAGGCCCGGACAGGTCACGCCTTTGTCAAGCAGGCCATGCGCGACGCGGGGGCCGTTTACGGCGGTGAGATGTCGGCGCACCACTATTTCCGTGATTTTGTCTGGTGCGATTCTGGCATGATCCCCTGGCTTCTGATCGCCGAGTTGATCAGCCGCCGGGGTCAGTTCCTTGCGAGCCTTGTTGCCCATCGCAAGGCCGCCTTCCCGTCATCAGGCGAAATGAACTTTCGCCTTCCGCAGCCCGCCGCTGCCATCGCCCGGGTCCGCGCCCGGTATCAACCGCTTGCCACTGCCGTTGATGAGACCGATGGGCTCAGCCTCGAATTCGGCGACTGGCGCTTCAACCTGCGGTCGTCAAATACAGAACCCGTTGTCCGCCTGAACGTCGAATCCCGCGGCCAAGCCGACAGGCTGCCTGACCGCATCGCCGAAGTCCGGGACCTCTTGCTGCAATAGCTGGTGCCCGCGGCCGGACTTGAACCGGCACGGCCTTACGGCCTGGGGATTTTAAGTCCCCTGTGTCTACCATTTCACCACGCGGGCGGCTTGCGCACCATAGCGGCAAGGCGCGGGCAGGCAAGTGGATGCCGCGCTGCGGCAATTGACAGTGTGGCCGCGCCCGTCTCATATGGGGCGCAAAGCTAGGCAGGGGTGCTCGATGAACAAGGTTTTTCCAACCGCGCAGGCGGCACTTGAGGGTGTGCTGTTCGATGGCATGACAATCGCCGCCGGCGGTTTCGGGCTGTGCGGCATCCCCGAATTGTTGATCGAAGCCATCTTCGACGCTGGCACCAGAAACCTGACCATTGCGTCCAACAACGCGGGGGTGGATGGTTTTGGTCTGGGCATTCTGCTCGCCACAAGGCAAGTCAAGAAGATGATCTCGTCCTATGTCGGCGAGAATGCCGAATTCATGCGCCAGTATCTGTCGGGCGAACTGGAGCTGGAGTTCAACCCGCAAGGCACGCTAGCCGAACGCTTGCGCGCCGGTGGCGCGGGCATCCCGGGCTTTTACACCCGGACCGGCGTGGGCACCGTGATCGCCGAGGGCAAAGAGCACAAGGAGTTCGACGGCAAGACCTATATCCTCGAACGCGGCATCGTCGCCGACCTGTCCATCGTCAAGGCCTGGCGTGGCGATCCCTCGGGCAATCTTGAATTCCGCAAGACCGCCCGCAACTTCAACCCGCCCGCCGCCACCGCTGGCAAGATCTGCGTGGCCGAGGTCGAAGAGATCGTGCCCATGGGCGCCCTTGACCCCGACAAGATTCACCTGCCCGGCATCTATGTGCATCGCATGATTCAAGGCGAGCACGAGAAGCGCATAGAGAACCGCACCACACGCAAGAAGGAGGCGGTGTGATGGCCGAAGGACAAAAGGGCTGGGACCGCAATCAGATGGCCGCGCGTGCGGCCCTCGAGCTTCGTGACGGCATGTATGTCAACCTTGGCATCGGCATACCGACGCTGGTCGCCAACTACATCCCGGCGGGCGTCAATGTGACGCTGCAATCGGAAAACGGTATGCTCGGCATGGGCCCATTTCCCTTTGAAGGCGAGGAAGATCCCGACCTGATCAATGCTGGCAAGCAAACCATCACCGAATTGCCGCAAACCGCCTATTTCGATTCTGCGCAAAGCTTTGCCATGATCCGCGGCGGCAAGATTGCGATGGCCATCCTCGGCGCGATGGAGGTCAACCAAGAGGGCGATCTGGCCAACTGGATGATCCCCGGCAAGCTGGTCAAAGGCATGGGCGGGGCGATGGATCTGGTCGCGGGCGTCGGTCGCGTGGTGGTGGTGATGGACCACACTTCAAAACACGGCGAGAGCAAGGTGTTGAAGCATTGCACCCTGCCCCTTACCGGCAAGGGTGTGGTGGACCGCATCATCACCAATCTTGGCGTGCTTGATGTCGGTCACAAGGGCCTGCATATCGTCGAATGCGCCGATTTCGTGACCGAAGCGGAATTGCGCGCGGCGACCGAGGCGACCATCGTTGACTGACCACATTGTCACTCGCGAGGTCAGGGGCAAGCGCGGTCGCTACGTCATTCGCCGAAATGGGGAAGAGGCCGAGCTGACTTTTACCATCGTCAGCCCGAACCGGGTGACCGCCAACCACACCGGTGTATCCGACAGTTTTCGCGGCACAGGCGCGGGTGCAGCTCTCGTCAGTCGCCTGGTGGACGACGCAAGGGTCGAGGGTTTCATGATCGTGCCGCTTTGCCCGTTCGTTTCCGCCCAACTCGCACGCCACCCTGAATGGGCCGACGCTTTCACGGAGTAGCTTTGCAAGGATGGCGGTCACGGGAATCCGGGGTCAGGTCGCTTCGAACCCGAATCTTCCACCCAGAGCACTCGGCCATTGCCTCCGTCAGCGGAATGGCAAAAAGTGTACCGCATATGGCGGGCGCGTTTTGGCGCTCTTGTCTGGAACAGGATAGCGACGGCAGTTTCGGAGGCGATAGCGGTGAGCGTAGAGGAAGATCCCCATCCAGTCAAAGCCAAGCGGCCGCAACAGGTTTTCACACTGGTGGTCGAGGTCGGACGCAAGGCTGGCGACGGGTTGCCCGACAAATCGACCGGCGCTGCACTGATCGTGTATGCCAGTGGTGTCGACGAGGCTGAGGCGGTGCGCGAGACGGTGGCTATCCTCAAAGAGGCGGACTTGGCGCCACTGGATGTGTCTGGATATGGCACGCTGGATGAGCGGCTGGCCTCGGGCGATGAGATCGACAGCGAGGAACGCAAGCTGATGGACCGGGCGCTGGCAGAGAATGCCGTGATCGTCGCGCAAATGACGCCGTTTTACGGCTAGCGCGGATGCCCAACGAGATTTAGTCGTCAAGATCGACAGCTAACTGAAATATAACGATAAAACAGTCTGTCCGACACTAGAGTCCCTTTTGGCGGTATCCCGAAGACCCAAGCTCGGCACCACGATGACAAATGACGCAAGACCTGCCGGACAATTGCTGACAGGTCTCGCGATGGTCTGCGGCGTCATACTCTTCCGCACACGACAGGAACCGACGCCGTCAAGGGCCTATTTGACCGAGGCCAGATAGGCCGCAACATCTTCACCCCCGGTCGCCATCTTGAAGGTCATCTTGGCAACCGCGGACGTGTCTCCGGTCTGTTCCTTGAGCCAGGCGCCGGGGTCGGTGACATAGGCCGCAATCATGGCCTCGTCCCACTTCAGGCCCTTGGCACCAAGGGTAAGTATCGAGGCGCCGTATTTGAAATCGGGAGAGCTGGCGACTTGGCGGCCGACCACACCGAATAGGTTCGGGCCGGTCTTGCCGCCCTTTTGGATCGCGGTGCCGTCTGGTGCCACAATCGAGTGGCAGGCCTTGCAGCGTTTGAAATCGTCTTCGCCTTTGGTGGCGTCCCCTGCCGCGAGGGCGGGGCCTGCAATGAGGGAAAGGGCGAGGATCAGGGATGTGGTTTTCATTGATGTCTCCTGGATGGATTGCGGGCGTTATCTGATCAAGCGAGAACTTTGCTGGGGCTATTGTGCCAGCATCCGGACGAGATCAACATGATCTGCCGCAAACGACGGCGCCTTTCCGGGTCTCGGCGGGAGTCGCGAAGGCAGGAATAACCGACGTTGACATCACGTCAAGCCCTTGAGTTCGCAGTGTTAATCGGCCAGCTTAACGAAAGATGAACGACCTACAAACCACCTACATTCGGCCTACAATGCGGCTACACTTTATGCGAGGTTTTTGGCCGTAGCCTTGCGTTAACCATGAATCTGCGAATCGGAGGCCGGGGCTGGAAGTGCCCCGCCGGAGCGCCCTACTTCCGCTTTGAAAGGGGCACCACCTCGCCCGTCGGCATCGGTTCAAAAACCTCAACCTCTGCCGGGATAGCAAGCTCTGCGGGGGCCTTGGCTTTTCGGCGACCAAAAAGATTGCGGATCCGTTGCATGACGTTGTGGACCTTGCTGACCTTCGACCGGGTGACGATCATCAGCATGGACGGGGTCACCACGAGTGTCAGGACCGTCGAAAAGGCCAAGCCGAACACGATGGCACTGGACAGCGAGATCCACCATTGGGTGGACGGCGCGCCCAAGGTCGTCTCGTGCGACAGAAGTTCAAGGTTGTAGCCGAAGGCGATCGGCAGGACGCCGAAAATGGCGGTCAGCGCCGTCAAGACCACCGGACGGAACCGCTCGCGGCAGGTCTGCAGGATCGCCTCCAGCTTGTCCATGCCTTCGCGTCGCAGATGGTCATAGGTGTCGATCAGCACGATGTTGTTGTTCACCACGATGCCCGCCAAGGCGATCACCCCGATCCCCGACATCACAATGCCGAAAGGCTGGCCCATGACCATCAGGCCCAGGAAGACGCCGATGGTCGACATGACAACGGCCATCAGCACCAGACTGACCGACAGGAACCGGTTGAACTGGGCCAGGAGCACGACGAAGATCAGGAACATGGCGGCCATGAACGCCTTGGCCAGGAAGGCACCCGCTGCGGCTTGTTCCTCGTCTGCACCGGCCATCTTCCAATGGATGCCGCGCTCGGCCAGGTTCATCGCGTCCATCTTGACTGTCACCGCCTGCCGGACCGCATCGGCCTGCACGCCGTCAGTGATACCGGCGGCAACGGTGATGGTGCGGGCGCCGTCGATCCGGGTCAGGGTGCCGGTCGATTGCACGGGCGCCCTTGTGACCAGGTTCGAGATCGGGATGGCACCCTGCGGCGTCTCGATTCGCAATTGGTCAAGCATCGACAAGGTGCGCATGCCCTCGGGCAGCCTGAGGCGGATATCGACGGCATTGTCGCTGCCCGCCGGACGGTAGTCAGTCAGCTTGACGCCGTTGGTGACCAACTGGATCATGGTGCCGACCGAATAGGGGCCGATGCCGTAGCGGGCGGCCTTGCCACGGTCAACCTGCAATTCCCAGTCGATGCCGGGCGGCGGCAGACCGTCGGAAATGTCGATGACATCCGGCGTCTTGGCCAGCGTTGCCGCCACTTCCTTGGCGGTGTCATTCAACTTGTCGGGGTTGTCGGCAGACAGCAGGATCTGGATAGCCTTGCCGGTCGGCGGCCCGGCTTGCGGCACCGAAACCTCGATCCGGGCGCCGGGAATGCCCGCCATGGCCGTGCGCAGATCGGCGAGGATCTGGCTGGCGCCCTTGCGGACGCGCCAGTCGACGAATTCGTACTGGATGGTGCCCACGACGTCGGCATCGACGTTCTGCCCAAAGCCGCCGCCCGATGCGCCGACGCGGGTATAGACGCTTTTGATCCCCGGCCAGCCCAGCATCCGCGTCTCGGCCTGGCGGACCAGCGCATCCTTTTCGGTGATCGATAGGTTGCCGCGGGCGTGAACGTAGAGCAGGCCGTAATCAGGTTCGACGTTCGGGAAGAACTCGACGCCCTTGCCATACTTGCCATAGGCCACCGGCACCGCGACCAGAGCGGCCAGCGAGACGAACAGCACGATGAACGGATGCCGCACCGCCCGTTTGACGAACCACATGTAAAGCCCGTCGCGCGGCGGTGCCTCGGCCTTGGTGGCGCGCCCGAAAATCGCGCCCAGCGTCGGCGTGAAGACCAGCGCGTACAGCATCGAGGACGACAGGGTGGCGATCAGGGTGATCGGCAGATACTTGGCAGTTTCAACCGGTCGTCGCAACAGCGGCATCATCTGCTTTCGTCAGGATTTCGTCCAGCGCTTCGGCGGGAGTTTTCCAGCCGAGGGTTTTACGGG
>JANXPK010000663.1 GCA_025357355.1 Rhodobacterales bacterium | reverse complement strand
GCGCCAGCCGCACCGTGCCCTTCGTCGCCAAGGCCACCGATTCTGCCATCGCCTCCATCGCCGCCCGCCTGATGGCCGGTGAGCCGCTCAGCAACTTTTCGATGCGCCCGCCCTATGCCGAAGGCGTCGGCCCCGACACCCCCTTGCCCCTGGCCGACCCGATGACGCTGGCCAACCCCATAACCCCGTGGTTCTCGGTCAAGGAAGCCGTCCTGCCCTTCGCCCGCTTCCCCGGCGTCGACCCGGTGCTGGGCCCGGAAATGCGCTCGACCGGCGAAGTGATGGGCTGGGACCGCACCTTCGCCCTCGCCTTCCTCAAGGCGCAGATGGGCGCCGGAACCATCCTTCCCGAAACCGGCCGCGTCTTCATGTCCGTCAAGGACATGGACAAATCCGCCGCGCTGGCCGAGGCCGCACAGGGACTGGTGTCGATGGGGTTCGAGATTGTCGCCACCAAGGGCACCGCCACCTGGCTCGGCCTGCAGGGCGTGGCCACCACCCCGGTCAACAAGGTCTACGAGGGCCGCCCGAACATCGTCGACCGGCTGAAGAACAACGATATCGCACTGGTGATGAACACCACCGAGGGCACCCAAGCCATCAACGACAGCCGCGACATCCGGCGCGTCGCCCTGATGGACAAGATCCCCTACTTCACCACCGCAGCGGCCAGCATCGCCGCCGTGCAAGCGATGAAGGCGCGGGGTGAGGGCTATGGGGTGAGGACGTTGCAGGGGTGAAAAAATTCTCCACACATCGTTCGCCATCTCGATGCCCTTGAATGATCGCAACCTGTCTGCTATGTATGCGATGTCGCCAATTGGTATATTTACTGGCGACCCTATCTAGGGGCACCTTCGGGTGCCCTTTATCATATCAGTGGGTCAGCCATGCAAATTGCCATCTTTGTCGACGCCGGGTACTTCTTCGCGCAAGGATCGGCTGCGATCGCCGGACAGAAGCAGGGTCGGAATGCAACTTTTATCAGGGTAGATCAGGTACTTGAAAGCCTTCGCCAGGTCGCAGAACTGTGTGCCCCTTCTGCACGGCTGTTGAGAACCTACTGGTATGACGGTGTGCTTAACGGTCGACTTTCTTCGACCCAAGAGCAACTTGCTGGTGCTCCCAAGTGCAAGTTGAGGC
>JANXPK010000608.1 GCA_025357355.1 Rhodobacterales bacterium | reverse complement strand
GAACATGACCAGCCTTCTGGTGCTGAACCTGCCACACGCGCTGGCGGGCCGCGAGAGGGAACTGGTGCAGACCTGCCGGGCCGCGGGCTTTGGCATCTGGCCCACCCTGTCCGAACCGGTGCAGGTGCGCATCGGCATCCTCAACCAGTTGTCCGGCCCAGCGATCACCGACATCGCCCTGCGCTTCGGTCAGGCGATGAACGCGCTGGGGGCGGGGATCGACCTTTCGGCCATTGCAGGCGAATTGGCGGGCTATTTCCAGACCGCTGAAGCGGCAGAATAAAAGGGGCAGCCATGGACATCCACGAATATCAGGCCAAGGAGATCCTCAGCAGGTTTGGCGTCGCCGTGCCGATCGGTGCCTTGGCCTATAGCCCGGAACAAGCCGCCTACCGTGCTCGCGAACTGGGCGGCGAGCGCTGGATCGTCAAGGCGCAGGTCCATGCCGGTGGCCGCGGCAAGGCCGGCGGCGTCAAGATCTGCGCGTCCGATCACGAGATTCACGACGCCACCAATGCCATGTTCGGCCGCAAGCTGGTGACCCATCAGACCGGTCCCGAAGGCAAGGGCATCTACCGGGTCTATGTCGAACAAGTCACCGCCTTCAGCCGCGAGATCTATCTGGGGCTGGTCCTCGACCGCACGTCGCAGCGGGTGATGATCGTGGCCTCGTCGCAAGGCGGCATGGAGATCGAGGAAATCTCCGCCAACCAGCCTGACAGCATCGTGCGCTCCACCGTCGAGCCTGCCGTGGGTCTGCAAGACTTTCAGGCGCGCGAAATAGCCTTTGCCCTTGGCATTCCCGCCGCCCTGATCCCGCAGATGGTGCGCACGCTGCAGGGCTGCTATGCCGCCTTCCGCGATCTGGATGCCACCATGGTCGAGATCAACCCGCTGGTGATCAGCCATGACAACCGCATCCTGGCACTCGACGCCAAGATGACCTTCGACGACAACGCCCTGTTCCGCCATCCCCAGATCGCCGAGTTGCGCGACAAAAGCCAGGAAGACCCGCGCGAATCCCGCGCCGCTGATCGCGGCCTGTCCTACATCGGCCTTTCGGGCAACATCGGCTGCATCGTCAATGGCGCAGGCCTCGCGATGGCGACGATGGACACCATCAAGCTGGCGGGTGGCGAGCCCGCCAATTTCCTTGACATCGGCGGTGGTGCGACGCCCGAACGGGTGGCCAAGGCGTTTCGGCTGGTGACCTCGGACGAGAATGTGCAGGCAATCCTGGTCAACATCTTTGCCGGGATCAACCGCTGCGACTGGGTCGCCGAAGGCGTGGTGCAGGCCTTGCAGGCGCAACCTGTCGACGTGCCGGTGGTGGTGCGGCTGGCGGGCACCAATGTCGAGGCCGGGCTGAAAATCCTCGCCAAAAGCGGCCTGCCGATCATCCGCGCCTCCAGCCTGATGGAGGCGGCAGAACGCGCGGTCGAGGCGTGGCGAAACGATGTCGCCCACAGCGCCAGACTTGGGGTCAAGCCATGAGCATCCTGATTGATCGCACGAGCCGGGTGGTCGTACAGGGCATCTCGGGCCGGATGGCGCAATTTCACACCAAGGAGATGATCGACTATGGCACCAATGTCGTCGCAGGCGTGGTGCCGGGCAAGAAGGGCGAAAAGGTCCACGGCGTGCCGGTGTTCGACACGGTGAAACAAGCGCACGAGGCGACCGGCTGCGACACCTCTCTGGCCTTCGTGCCGCCGCCCTTTGCCGCCGACAGCATCATGGAGGCGGCGGACGGCGGCATCCGCTATTGCGTCTCGATCACCGATGGCATCCCGGCGCAGGACATGATCCGGGTCAAACGCTACATGATGCGCTACCCGCGCGAACGGCGCATGCTCTTGACCGGACCCAACTGTGCAGGCACCATCTCCCCGGGCAAGGCGATGCTGGGGATCATGCCGGGCCACATCTATCTGCAAGGCCCCGTCGGCATCGTCGGGCGGTCGGGCACCCTTGGCTATGAGACGGCACAGCAACTCAAGGATCGCGGCATCGGCATTTCCACCTCGGTCGGCATCGGCGGCGACCCGATCAACGGCTCCAGCTTTCGCGACATTCTGGAGCATTTCGAGGCCGACCCCGACACCCATGTCATAGCCCTGATCGGCGAGATCGGCGGTCCGCAAGAGGCCGAGGCGGCGGCCTATATTCAAGAGCATATGACCAAGCCGGTGGTGGCCTATATCGCCGGTCTGACTGCCCCCAAGGGCCGCACCATGGGTCACGCCGGGGCCATCATCTCGGCCTTCGGCGAAAGCGCCAGTGAGAAGGTCGAGATATTGACCGCTGCCGGGGTCACGGTGGCCGAGAACCCCTCGGTGATCGGCGCCACCATCGCGCGGGTGCTGAAGCGGGCGTAGGGCGCGGGATTTGACTTGTTGGAACTGCCAGCGGCCCGCGCAACCCGTTCGAATCCGCAACTTTTGCCTTCGTTCTCTTCCCCGATAGGCCA
>JANXPK010000607.1 GCA_025357355.1 Rhodobacterales bacterium | reverse complement strand
TGGCCTATCGGGGAAGAGAAGGGAGGGAGCAGATGCAGGTCCAGACTGCGTACCTTTGGCCGGGCAGTAGGCCCTTTGAGGGACATCGTGCTCTAGGAACGCTGGGGGCTGACTCATTCCGTCAAAGGTATGTGTCATATTGTCGCAGACCGCGATGACGGCAAGATTGTTGGCGCTAACAGGTGTGGCGACGGCGGAAATCCCGTTTGCCTCGCGCTGCTTACGCTGCATCGCGGCGTAGCTGGCAAAAGATTGTAATACGGTATTCCATGGTATACAAGGCCCGCCGAGGGCCCACCGCAAATCACTTTCACTATCGCCAAGCTGCGATAGACTGTCGACCGAGGGGACTTGGGCAGCGCGCGGCAGAATGGCCGAACGCAGACCAAAAAGGGAGGAAGCCATGCCGGACCGCGCACCGTCGATCTATTCGGCGTCAGAAGACTTTGTCAGCCACGCCCATCTGAACGCCGAGGGCTATGCCCGCTCTTATGCGGCCTCATTGTCCGATCCGGATGGATTCTGGGCCCATGAGGCCAGGCGGATCGACTGGATCAAGCCCTTTACCCGCGTCAAGAACACCAGCTTCGCCAAGGGGGCGATCTCGATCAAATGGTTCGAGGACGGCACCCTGAATATCTCGGCCAACTGCATCGACCGCCACATGCAGACCCGCGCCAATCAGACCGCGATCATCTGGGAGCCGGATGACCCCAAGACCCCGGCCCGCCACATCACCTATGCCGAGCTGCTGGAGCAGACCTGCCGTCTGGCCAATGTGCTGAAAGCGCAAGGCGTACAGAAGGGCGACCGCGTTGTCCTGTACATGCCGATGATCCCGGAGGCCGCCTATGCCATGCTCGCCTGCGCGCGGATCGGGGCGATCCATTCGGTGGTGTTTGGCGGCTTTTCGCCCGATGCGCTCGCCAGCCGGATCAACGATTGCGACGCCAGAGTGGTGATCACCGCCGATTTCGGCCCGCGAGCAGGCAAGAAAACCCCGCTCAAGGCCAATACCGACACGGCGCTGATGCATTGCAAGGACAGCGTCAAGTGCCTGGTGGTCAAGCATACCGGCGATCAGACCCATTGGGTTGCGGGCCGCGACGTGGACTTGCGGGCCGAAATGGCTGCCGCAGCCCCCTATTGCGCTTATGCCGAGATCGGGGCCGAGGACCCGCTGTTCATCCTTTACACCTCTGGCTCGACCGGAAAACCCAAGGGCGTTCTGCACACGACGGCGGGCTATCTGGTCTTTGCCAGCCTGACCCACCAGATCACCTTCGACTATCATGATGGCGATGTCTTCTGGTGCACCGCGGATGTGGGCTGGGTCACCGGGCACAGCTACATCGTTTATGGGCCGCTTTCGAACGGCGCCACTACGCTGATGTTCGAAGGGGTGCCGACCTTTCCCGATGCTGGCAGGTTCTGGGAAGTGATCGCCAAGCACAAGGTCGCCCAGTTCTACACCGCCCCTACCGCGATCCGCAGCCTGATGGGGCTGGGGCCGGAATGGGTGGACAAGCACGACCTGAGCAGCCTGAAACTGCTGGGCACCGTGGGCGAGCCGATCAACCCCGAGGCATGGAACTGGTATCACCTGCACGTCGGCAAGCGCAAACTGCCGATCGTGGATACCTATTGGCAGACCGAGACCGGCGGCCATATCGTGACGCCCATTCCCGGCGCCATTCCACAAAAGCCGGGCTCGGCCACCAAACCGTTCTTCGGCGTCCGGCTCGAGGTGCTGGATGCTGCCACCGGCCAGGTGCAGACCGCGACCGAGGCGGCGGGGGTGCTGTGCGTCGCTGACAGCTGGCCGGGCCAGATGCGAACCCTGTGGGGCGATCACAAGCGGTTCGAAGATGCCTATTTCAGTCAGTATCCCGGCTTTTACTTCACCGGCGACGGCGTCCGCCGGGATGCGGATGGCTATTATTGGATCACCGGTCGCGTCGATGACGTGCTGAATGTCTCAGGCCACCGCATGGGCACGGCAGAGGTTGAAAGCGCGCTGGTTTCACACCCCAAGGTTGCCGAAAGCGCGGTTGTGGGCTATCCCCATGCCATCAAGGGTCAGGGCATCTACGCCTATGTCACGCTGATGAAGGGTGAGGCACCCAGCGACGCGTTGAAGGCAGAGCTGGTGAAATGGGTCCGCACCGAGATCGGCCCGATCGCCCAGCCCGACCTGATCCAGTGGGCGCCGGGTTTGCCGAAGACGCGGTCGGGCAAGATCATGCGCCGCATCCTGCGCAAGATCGCGGAGAACGACGTGGCCCATGTCGGCGACACATCAACCCTCGCCGATCCGTCGGTGGTGGATGATCTCGTAAAGAACCGCAAAAGCGTGGCGTGAGATAGGTGTTGAAGCTTCAACGCATGTTCAATAACGAGCGAATCCGTCCATCGCTTTGGCGAGCGCGACGTCCTTTTGCGTGACGCCGCCCGCATCATGGGTGGAGAGGACGACATCGACGGTTTTGTAGACATTGGACCATTCCGGGTGATGGTCCATCTTTTCCGCGATCAGCGCGACGCGGGCCATGAAGCCGAACGCCTGGTTGAAATCCTTGAAGGTGAATTTTCGCGCGATCGCATCGCGGCCCTCGACCTCGCGCCATTCCTTCAATTCCGCAAGCGCCTGTTTGCGCGCCGCACCTTCCAGCTTGGCCATGGATGTCTCCTCTGAAAAAATTTGCGCGATTCCGG
>JANXPK010000592.1 GCA_025357355.1 Rhodobacterales bacterium | reverse complement strand
TCCCCTTTGGCCTCGTGCAAGGTCCGCGGGGCGAGCTGGATGGGCTCAACCTCGTCGGCCTAAAGCGCCGCGGCATCGACCGGGCAGAGATAACCGCCCTGCGCGTCGCTTATGACACGCTGGCCCATGGCGAGGGCACCTTCCTTGACCGCGCCCTCCAGCTGGCTGAAACCGCGACCTCGCCACGGGTGCAGGAAATGGTCGCCTTCGTGCTGGGCGCGTCCGACCGCTCGTTCCTGACGCCGCGATGACCCATCTGGCGTTGATCGCTGGGTCGGGCTTATTACCCGCCGCCCTGATCGCCGCCCTGCCGGAACGCCCGCTGGTCTGCGCCTTTCACGGCTTTGCGCCCGATGGTGTCGACCCCGACCTTTCCTTCCGGCTTGAACGCCTGCTGCCGTTTCAGCGCGCCCTCCGGGGGCGCGGCATCACCGAGGTGATCTTTGCCGGTGCGGTCCAGCGCCCCCGCCTTGACCCCGCGCTTTTTGACCCTGCGACCGCCCAACTGGTGCCGCGCTTTCTTGCGGCGATGGCGGCAGGCGACGACGCCACCTTGCGGGAATTCCTGCAACTCTTCGAAGAAGAGGGCTTCACCATCAAGGGCATCGCCGACCTTGCCCCCGCCCTTTTGCCGGGCCCCGGACTGCTCGCCGGCACCCTGACCACGCGCGACCAGGACGACGCCACCCGCGCCGCCGCCATCGTCGCGGCCCTAGGCGCAGTTGATGTCGGGCAGGGGGCCTGCGTCGCACAAGGCCTGTGCCTGGCGGTTGAGGCTTTGCCCGGCACCGATGCGATGCTTGCCACCGTCGCCGCATTCGACACCCCTGGGCGCCCCGACCCAAGCCATGGTCGCGGCCTGCTCTACAAGGCGCCAAAGCCCGGTCAGGACCGCCGCGTCGATCTGCCGACCCTTGGCCCACAAACCCTGCGCGCCGTCGCCGCCGCCGGTCTGGGCGGCGTGGCGTTCGAGGCGGGGTCAGTGATCTGCCTCGACCTCGCCTTGATGCGCGCCGAGGCCAGCAGATTGGGCCTGTTCCTGTGGTCGCGCCCATGCTGAAGCTGTTTCTGATCGCCGGCGAACCCTCGGGCGACCGGCTTGGGGCCGCCCTGATGGCCGGTCTGAAACGGCTGACCACGGTTGAGTTTCATGGCATCGGCGGACCCGCGATGCAGGCCGAGGGGCTGACCTCGCTGTTCCCGATGTCCGAATTGTCGATCATGGGCCTGGTCGAGGTCTTGCCGAAATATTTCCCGCTCAAACGCCGCATCGCCCAGACCGCCGCCGCCGCGCTGGCCCTGAACCCCGCCGCCGTCATCTCCATCGACAGCCCCGATTTCTGCCTGCGCGTGGCGGCCCTCGTCAAAAAGGCGCGTCCTACCCAGCGCACCATCCACTATGTCGCCCCCTCGGTCTGGGCATGGCGCCCGCACCGCGCCGCCAGGATGGCCCGCGTCATCGACCATGTGCTCGCGCTTTTGCCATTCGAGCCGCCCTACATGACCAAAGCCGGCATGACCTGCGATTTCGTCGGCCATCCCGTCGTGGCCGAGCCCCTCGCCACATCCGACGAACGCAGCCTGATGAACGGCTCCCGCCCGCTGATCCTCGCCCTGCCAGGGTCGCGCCGGGGCGAGGTCAACCGGATCGCCCCGGTGATCGGCGCCGTGCTGCCCCACATTGCCGCCGACCATCCCGGCCTGCGCGTCGTCCTGCCCACTGTGCCGCATGTCGCACCGCTCATCCGCGAGCTGACCCGCGACTGGCCAGTGCGACCGCAGATCATCGAGGATGCGACCCTGAAACGCGCCGCCTTTGCCGAGGCTGATGTTGCCATCGCCGCTTCAGGCACCGTGTCGCTGGAACTCGCCGCAAATCGTGTGCCCATGGTGATCGCCTACCGCATGCATCCGGTGACGTTCTGGCTGACCCAGCGGGCGCTGCTGATCGATACGGTCACGCTGGTCAACCTCGTGTCCGAAACCCGCACCGTCCCGGAATTCATCGGCGCACGCTGCACGCCCGACCTGATCGCCCCCGCCGTGCTGGAATTGCTTGAGAACCCTTCCGCTCAAGACGCCGCCATGATCCTGACCATGCACCGTCTGGGCGCAGGGGGGGAGGCACCGGGGCTGCGCGCCGCCCGGTCGGTGCTTGCGCATCTATGACCGATCCGGGCCGATGGCACTGGAGCATGAAGAGCCTTGGCGGAAACCCCGGCGCGGCGTTCCAGAAAAATCTGAACCACCACTTCTTGCCCGCCCTCTCTTCCCCGATAGGCCAAAGCCTGTCGGGGAGGCGCCTGCCTGCCCCCGGGCAGGTGCCTCCCTTTTTTCACCACGGCACCCGACCCAATCCCCCTTGCCTTGCACTCGCACGCTGCGGCAATCGGACCGATGCGGGCTACACAGTAGCCCGCATCAGACGGTCCTCTGGCACGGGTGACGGCGGTGGTCTTGCAGATCACGCGGCCATCGTGACGCTTCCGTCAACATTCATCGTGCTCAAGGGGTCGCACAAGCCTCATCGGCAGCGCCAAAAACAGCGGTCAAATAGTTGAAATCAGGTTAACAACAATTGTTAACATATTGATATTGCTAGAGCCTTTCAGGTTTTCACGGAAGCGTATCCTGAGTTGGCGAGGTAGTTTGCGCACTCTTGTG
>JANXPK010000591.1 GCA_025357355.1 Rhodobacterales bacterium | reverse complement strand
AGCAGTCGGGGCATATCAAGGAAGTGGGCTACGAGCTTTACCAGCAGATGCTGGAAGAAACGATTGCCAAGATCAAATCGGGTGAGTTGCAGGGCCTGTCGTCGGTTGATGACCAATGGGCGCCGCAGATCAATCTGGGCGTGCCGGTGATGATCCCTGAGAGTTACGTGCAGGACCTCGACATCAGGCTCGGCCTCTACCGCCGCCTGTCTTCGCTGGCCACCAAGGTCGAACTGGAGGGGTTTGCGGCGGAGTTGATCGACCGGTTCGGGCCGTTGCCGCGCGAGGTCAACACGCTGATGGTCATCGTCCGCATCAAGGCCTTGTGCAAGAAGGCGGGGATTTCGCGGCTGGATGTCGGGCCGAAGGGGGCCACGGTGCAGTTTCACCACGACAAGTTCGCCAACCCGGCGGGTCTGGTGGAATTTGTCAAGGCGCAGGGGGCGGGAGCCAAGATCGCGGGCAACAAGATCGTGTTGACCGGTGAGATGAAGACGGAAGCCGACCGCATCAAGGGGGCGTTCAACGTGGCCAAGGATCTGGCGGAGAAGATCGTGAAGCCGGGGAAGGTCTGACCTCGGGCATATGGTCCGAACCTCGGACCATATCTTTAACTCAGCAATATCAAATAGATACCGTTTTCTGTTAACCGAAAATCAACTTATGCGCGCAGGGCGCTTGACCAATTGCATCAGCGCCAGCGCGAGCCCCGAAAACACCGCAACCCCGATCATCAGCGGCAGTTGTGTGCCGTTGAAGGCCAACCCGACCGGCACCGCGATCAGCACTGAAACCACGGTCGAGACGGCGGTGATCATTGACGAGGCAAAGCCTGCGATATGGCCCAGATCCTCCATCGCGAGCGCGTTCAGGTTGCCCATCGACAGGCCCATCATGGCGAAAATGCCGATTGACCACAGGATATGGGCGGGAAAGACCAGGACCGCGGGCATGATGCCGGAAGCGTCGAGGCCAAGGATGATCAAGGTCAGGCCCAGTTGCCCGGCATAGGTCGCGCTGACCACGGCGCGCATGCCATAGTGAACGACGGTACGGGTGTTGGTGAAGCTGCCGGCGATCGAGCACAGGGCGATCAGCATGAACCACAACGGGAACGTCGCGGCGCGGTCAAAGCGCTGTTCGAAGATGCCTTGTTGCGACGACAGCGTCGCCACCAGACAGCCCGATGTCAGCGCCTGACAGGCCGTGGAAATCAGGGCGATGCGGTGGTGCAGCAGTTCTTTTGCGGCTTGCACCAACAGCCCGACCCGCAGCCTGCGCCGGGTTTCAGGGCGCAGGGTTTCGGGTTGGCGCAGCAGGACCCAGCTTTGAACCAGTACGGCAAAGACCAGGAACGCCACAAAGATGATGCGCCAGGAACCGAAGAACATCAGGCCCTGCCCGACCAGTGGTGCCCCGGCGGGGACCAGGGCAAAGACCATCATCACGAAGGACACGATGCGCGCCATTTCGCGGCCCCTGTAAAGGTCGCGCACCATCGCCATGCCGACCGCACGCGGCCCGCAGGCGCCCACGCCTTGCAGAAAGCGGGCGAAGAGCAGCATTTCAAGACTGTGGGCCAGCACGCACAAAAGCGCACCCAGCAGGTAGATCGCAGCACAGATCGTCAGGGTGATCTTGCGGCCTATGGAATCGGACACCGGCCCCGCGATCAGCGTGCCACAGCCAAGGCCTGCGAAGAACAGCGAGATCACCAGCTGCGCCTGATTGACATCGTTCGGCGTCAATTCGGCGGCGATGCGGGGCAGGGCGGGCAGCATGGCGTCGATGGACAAGGCGGTGGTGGCGAACAGCATCGCCATCATCGCCACGAATTCGCGTTGCGAGGGGCTTTTGAGGACGGTCATGCCTTGTTCTGGACCTGGGTCATCTCGGCAATCGCCTGCCCCCACATCTCGGGCGGTTGCGCGCCTGAGACGACATATTGATTGGCGATCAGAAAGGTCGGTACCGCGTTGACGCCACGCTCACGGGCATGGGCCTCGCGCGCCTTGACCACATCGAGATCGGCGTCCGAGGCCAGCAGCCGTTCGACCACCGCCCGCTCCATCCCCGCGCCAGCGGCGATATCGGCCAGAACGCCCAGATTGCCGATGTCGCGCCCCTCGACCCAATAGGCGCGCATCAGGGCGGCCATCACCAGCGACTGCCGCCCTTCCAACCCCGCCCAATGGATCACCCGGTGGGCGTTCAGCGTGTTGGGAATGCGTTTGGGGGTGTCAGGGTCCATCTGGACGCCGTTTTGTTTCGCGATGGCACGAAAGCGGTCGTGGATGGCTTCCAGTTGCTGCGGCGAGCCAAAGCGCGACAGAAGGTAGTCGCGCTTGTCCACGCCCTCGGGTGGCATTTCGGGGTTCAACTGGAACGGATGCCATTCGATGGCGAAGGGATGTTCGGGATGAGCCTCCATCGCACGGTCGAGGTTGGCCTTGCCAAGATAGCACCACGGGCAGACCGGATCGGAAAATATGTCAAGCTTTATCATCGCCGCACCTTTATTGCGTGACTTCCAGGTCTTTGGGCCTGAGCCACAGCCAGATCAGCGCGCCGCCCGCCAGCACCAGGAACGGCAGCATCGCCAGGTTGACCGCCATCCAGCCAGCCTGTGGCGAGCCACCCGAGCAGTTCATCAGACCGCCCGACGAAAAGCTGGCCAGCGTCACGCCGCCAAAGACCAGAAAGTCGTTCATGCCCTGCATCCGGCCACGTTCCTCGACCGTATGGGCGCCGGTCAGCATGGTCGTGGCGCCGATGAACCCAAAGTTCCAGCCAAGCCCCAGGAGGATCAACGCGCCGTAGAAATTCTCGATCTTGATGCCCGCCATCGCCACCAGCCCGGCGCAGGCCAGAATGACCAGACCCGTCGCCATCACCCGCTCGACCCCGAAACGGTTGATGATGTTGCCGGTAAAGAACGACGGGATGAACATCGCCAGCACATGGGCCGACACGATCTGCGGCGCCACGGTGTCGGGAAAGCCGCAGCCGACCACGGCGAGGGGGGAGGAGGTCATCACCAGGTTCATCAGCGCGTAAGACACCGTGCCAACGATCACCGCGACCAGAATGCGCGGGCTGCGCAACAGCTCTATCCGGCTGCGGCCGCCGACAGCACCGGTGCGCTGGACGGGCTTGGGGATGTCCAGAAGGGCAAACAGGAAGACGCCGACAACGTTCAACGCCACCACGGTCAGATAGGTGCCAAGGAAAGTGATGGCCATCGCATGCATGGAGTATTCGGCAAGCTTGGGTCCGACAATGGCGCTGAGCAGGCCCCCGGCCATGACCCAGGAGATCGCCTTGGGCCGGAATGCCTCGGACGCGGTGTCGGCGGCGGCGAAGCGGAAGAAGCCTTGCGACGACTGGTAAATGCCGGTCAGAAAGGCGCCAAGGACAAAGAGAAGGAACGAGCTTTGCGACAGGCCATAGGCCGAAACGGCAGCTCCCGCCGCCCCGCCAGCGGTGCCCAGCACGAACCCTGTACGACGGCCCCAGCGCGCCATGATTGCCGAGATCGGATTGGCACTGAGCATCGAGCCGATCACCATCAGCGAGATTGGCAGGGTGGCAAGGCAGGCGTTGGGCGCAAGCTGCTTGCCGGCAAGGCCCGCGACGATGAAGATCATCGGCATTTGGGCGCCAAGGATGGCTTGTGCGGCCACGAGGACATAGACATTGCGGCGGGCAAGGCTGTCGGAGATCTGGGTCATGATGTGCCATCGGTAGGCAGGGACGCGCGCAGGTTCAAGCGCAATTCGCTTTGGGGGTGTGAAGTTGAGTATTTGGAAAGGGCCAGCGCATGGTTGGACGGATCATTGAAACGCCCGATTGCGTGGCCGAGGGGGCGGCGTGGCTGGCGGCACGTGAGCCGCGGTTTGCCGCTGCCCTCGCGCTGACCGGTCCGCTGCCGCTGCGCCGCCATGCTGACGGGTTTACGGCGCTGCTGGATGCGATTGTCGGCCAGCAAGTCTCGGTCGCGTCCGCCAATGCGATCTGGGCGCGGCTGGAGGCGGCAGGGCTGACGGATGAGGCGGCGATGGCCGTGGCCTCTGACGAAGCGCTGCGGGCGGCGGGACTTTCTCGCCAGAAGGCGCGCTATGGCCGGGCACTGGCTCAGGCGGGGATTGATTTTGAAGGCTTGCGGACACGGAGCAATGGCGAGGTGATTGCCACGCTGGTGGCGGTGCCTGGCATCGGTTTCTGGACGGCGGAGATTTATGCGATGTTCGCGCTGGGCCGCGCCGATGTGTTCGCACCGGGCGATCTGGCCCTGCAAGAGGCCGCCAAAATCCTGTTCGATCTGCCCGAAAGGCCGGGCGAGCGCGCGTTCCGCCAGATGGCAGAGGCGTGGAGCCCGTGGCGGGCGGTTGCGGCGCGCGCCCTTTGGTCCTACTACCGCGTGGCCAAAACACGGGAAGGGATCAGATGAGCCGGGTGCTGAAATTCGGCCGCAAAGCCGCCCTTGCGGGCAAGGCGCGCAGTCTTGTGGTGTTCCTGCACGGCTACGGTGCCAATGGCGCGGATCTGTTGGACCTGGCCGATGTGCTGGGCCCGCACCTGCCCGACACCGCCTTTGTGGCGCCAGATGCCGCCGACCGGGTCACGGGAATGCCGATGGCCTATCAATGGTTTGCCATCCCTCGCTTTGACGGATCAACCGAGGCGGAGGCCGAGGCTGGCCTGCGCAGCGCCGCCGATGACCTGAACGCCTTTGTCGATCAGCGGCTGGGGTATGAGGGGCTGGGGCCCGAGGCGGTGGCGTTCTTCGGCTTTTCCCAAGGGTCGATGATGAGCCTGCACGTCGCCCCGCGCCGCCCCGTCGCCCCAGCGGCAGTGGTGGCGTTCTCTGGCAGGCTGATCCATCCGGAATGGTTGGCAACTGAGGTAAAGTCCAAGCCGCCGGTTCTGATCCTGCACGGCGATGAGGACCCGGTGGTCGATTTTGCCGAAATGGCGCAGGCCGCCAACGCGCTATCGGCTGCGGGGTTCGACACCTATGGTCATGTCATGAAGGGCATGGGCCACGGCATTTCGCAGGACGGATTGGCCACCGCGCTGGCCTTTCTGCGGCAATATCTGCCGGGGTAAGGGTGGGCAGTTCCTGGCGCCGGGTCGGTTTCCTGGAGCGGAATGACTTGGGATGGTGTCGCTCACGATAGCCTTGAAGTTGATTGGCGCGGCCTTGAATCCTCTCAACCAGAAACGTCAGAGGACAATGCCCGATCGCCGGGTGCGCATCCATCGGTTGAGGTCAAAGCTTTATGGTGGAGGCCCCCCAACCGGTGAGCCTTGTGACGACGGTTGGGAATGCCCGCCCTGGGGGGCGGTCGGGCATTGCCCGGCGCTGCGCTTGTCACCGGGCAGGAAGAAGTGGACCGGGTTCGATAAAGAGTCGTCTCGCCTTATACATAACCCGTTGTTTTATAACGGTTTTGGATGGCGGCCAGATTCGGACCCAAGCTCAGTTGCCCATCCAGTTGGACACTTTGTTGGCGGTGCCCGAGATGTCTTGCCCTACACCTGCCACCGTATTGCAGCCAGCCAAGGCGGCCAGAATGACCAACAGGATCACAGTTTTCTTCATGCTCAGCCTCGACTTTTATTCTTGATACCACCAAGTGTCCGGCAGGAAGCCCAGCCAGTCACCGTAAATCTGGATATGCTCAGGATAGTGCAATTCCTTCTTGTGCGCCATCCTTGAGATGTTGGAGTACCAGAACGGGATCACATAGCGCCCGGTGGTCAAAACCCGGTCCAAGGCCTGCGTGGCCGCCACGAAATCCGCTCGGCTGGTGGAGGAGACCATATCCTTGATCAACGCCTCGGCGGCCGGCGAGTTCATCCCCATCCAGTTGCGCGTGCCTGGCTTGTCGACGCCCGCATGTCCCCAATACAGCGTCTGTTCGTTGCCGGGCGACAGCGACAGCGAGCGGACATAGTGGGTCATGTCGAAGTCGTAATTGTCGGTGCGTTCCTTGTATTGGGCACTATCGACCGTGGTGATCTTGGCGGCAATGCCAAGCTTCTTCAGCGCCTCGACAAAGATTTCGGTGGCGGCGATGGTGTCGGACTCGCCGGTCGCCAGCAGAATTTCGAAGGCAAAGGGCTCACCGGCCGCGTTCTTCAGGACGCCGTCCTGAACCGTCCAGCCCGCCTGCGACAAAAGGTCGATGGCTTTGTGGATGCCCGCGCGATTGGCGGGCGTGCCGTCAGAGACGGGCAGGGCATAGCCCTCGACGGCGCCGGGCAGGAGTTGGTCCTTGAAAGGGGCGAGGAGGTCGGCGACCTTGCCGGTAGCAGGTTTGCTTACGTCGCCCGACAGCTCGGAGTTGGAAAAGTAGCTGGCGATGCGCGGATTGACGCCGCCGTTCAGGGTCTGGTTGATCAGTTCGAAGTTGAAGGCTTGGGTCAGCGCTTCGCGCACGCGCCAATCGGCAAACATCGGCTTGCGGGTGTTGAAGACCAGCCCGTCGATGCCGGAGGGGCGTTTGTGCGGGATCTCCGACTTGACGATCTCGCCCGATTGCACCGGCGGGATATTATAGTTCGTCGCCCATTTCGCCGGATTGGATTCGCGGTAGGTGTCGATCTCGCCCGCCTTGAACGCCTCGAACATCACGGTGGGGTCAGAGAAATAGACGTATTTGATCTCGTCGAAGTTATAGAGCCCCTTGTTGAACGCCAGATCCTTGCCCCACCAGTTGGGGTTCTTTTTCAAGGTGATGTCGGCCCCGGTGTCAACCTTTTCCACCATATAGGGACCAGACCCGATCGGCGGGTCGAGCGAGGTGACGGTGAAATCCTTGCCGTCATATTGCTTCTTTTCCAGGATCGGCCGCAGGCCCAGCAGCAGCGGCATCTCGCGGTCTTTTTCGGTGAAGGTGAACTTGACGGTGCGGGGGCCGGTCACCTCGGACGAGGCAATCTTCTTCCACGCGGTCAGATAGCGCGGGTTGCCCTGTTCGCCCAAGGTCTGGAACGACCACAGCACGTCATCAACCGTGACCGGGTTGCCATCCGAGAATTTGGCCCCGTCGCGCAGGGTGAAGGTGACGTAGGAACGCTCGGCATCGGTATCAATCGATTCGGCCAAAAGACCGTAGAGCGTAAAGGGCTCGTCATAGGAACGGCCCATAAGTGTCTCTACCGTCAGCGAAGCGACGGCGGCGGGGGCGTTGCCTTTGGTGATGAAGGGGTTCAGCGAATCAAAGCTGCCCGCCTCGCCAAAAGTGATTCGGCCCCCTTTGGGTGCATCGGGGTTGGCTTGCGGCAAGGACACAAAATCCAGTGGAAGGGCGGGTTCACCGTACATAGCTATGCCATGCCTGGGCTCGGCGAGCGCGTTTTGGCCGACGAAAGCCAAGGCAAGAACCGTGGTTGCAGCCTTGATAGCTTGGAGGATTGACGATCTCATGTGCGGCTTGCCCCTGCCTGAGTTGGCGTTTTGTCCAAACCTAGGGCGTCTTGTCTGCCATTTCAAACCTTTAACTTGATCAGCGGCGCAGAGACGCGTATATAGAACTTACTGCTCGATAGGTTTCTTGCCTGTATGAAACCTGCCTCAATAACTGAACGCCGGCCTTGTGCCGGCGTTTTTTTCATTTGAGGTGGCGGACTTGGCTCTTGCGCCGCCGAAGAGACCTTGCGGCGACCTGTGCAGATGCAGCATTGTGCTGCCGCAGACGCATTGAGGACATCGCATGGAACTGGCAGGCAAGACGGCGATCATCACCGGGTCGAACTCGGGCATTGGTCTGGGGGTGGCGCAGGAACTGGCGCGGGCCGGGGCTTCGGTCGTGCTGAACTCGTTCAGCGACCGGCCGGAGGATCATGAGTTGGCGGCGGAACTGGGGGCGCGCCATGCGGTGCCTGCGCGCTATATTGCCGCCGACATGTCGCTGGGCGAGGACTGTCGGGCGCTGATCGCCCGCGCCGGGGGCTGCGACATTCTGGTGAACAACGCAGGCATCCAGCATGTGGCGCCGGTCGATGAGTTTCCGGTCGAGAAGTGGAACCTGATCCTGGCGATCAACCTGTCATCGGCCTTTCACACCAGCGCCGCCGCCTTGCCTGGAATGCGGGCGCGGGGCTGGGGCAGGGTGATCAACATCGCGTCGGCCCACGGCTTGACCGCGTCACCGTTCAAGTCGGCCTATATCGCGGCCAAGCATGGCATGGTCGGCTTGTCCAAGACAGTGGCGCTGGAGACGGCGGGGCAGGGCATCACTTGCAACGCGATTTGTCCCGGCTATGTGCTGACGCCGCTGGTCGAGGCGCAGATCCCCGATCAGATGAAGGTGCACGGGATGGACCGCGAGACGGTGATCCGCGAGGTCATGCTGCTGCGCCAGCCGTCGCGCCAGTTCGCCACCGTCGAACAGATCGGCGGCACCGTGGTCTATCTGTGTTCGCCCGCCGCCGATCAGGTGACCGGTACGACCATCAGCGTCGATGGCGGCTGGACGGCGTTGTGACGGGCTTAGGGCGGGATGACTCCGGATTGAACTGTGCGACACTGCCCGACAGCTGATCGGCGCAGCTTTGCTCCCTCTCAGCCCGCGCTGTCAGAGAGCAATGCCCGCCCGAGGGGGCGGTCGGGCATTGCCCAGCTCTGCGCGTGATTCCGGGCAAGAAAAAGGCGAATGGTTT
>JANXPK010000587.1 GCA_025357355.1 Rhodobacterales bacterium | reverse complement strand
GCCACAGTGACGCTGCGGCAGAGGCGGCGCGCAGCTGTTTGGCCGAGGGAGCCACCTGCTTCACCCATCTTTACAACGCCATGTCGCCGATGCTGAACCGGGCCGCCGGGGTGACCGGCGCCTGCATCAATTCCACCGATTTTGCCGGGATCATCTGCGACGGCATCCATGTCGCCGACGAAATGGTCGGCCTCGCCTTGCGCGCCCGCCCGCGTCATGACACCACATTCCTGGTCTCTGATGCGATGCCGACTGTCGGCGGATCGGACCATTTCTGCCTGTATGGTGACGAAATACGCTTGCAGAACGGCCGTTTGGTCAACAGCGAAGGTTCACTTGCCGGGGCGCATGTGACCATGGCGGAAAGCCTTGCCCGGTTGATCGGCATTGTGGGCATAGCACCCGATGCGGCCTTGCGGATGGCCGTCACCATTCCCGCAAAGGTGATCGGCGCCGGGCATCTGGCCAGCCCCATCGGGCGGCGGCTGGAGGATATGCTGGTGCTGGATGACCACTGGCGGGTGACGGGCACCTGCGCCATGGTCTGACCGGCCCTATTTCATCCCGGCCAGCGCCTTGGCCGTCTCGACCAGCGCCTTTTCGGCACCAGCAAAGGCTTCGTCGGCAAAGCGGAACTGCTTGTACAATTCCTTGCTGTCCTTAGCGTCTTTGATCGCCTTGGCGTATTTCTTGCGATTGGCTGCCAGGGCGGTGTGCGACTTCTTCAACAGGGCAAGGCCGGCCCCCGCCGCCTTCATCTCGGGTGCGGCCAATGCGCGGTCCTTGGCGGCCTTTTCCAGCGCGGTCCGGCATTGCTTTTCAATCTCTTGGCCCAGCGCCACCGCCTTCTTGACCGCCACGCCGAGTACCCGCTCTTGCAGGGCTGTTGGAAGGCCCGCCTCGTTTGCGGCGGATTTCGGCGCCAGATCAAGGATCTTTTCGATGGTCTTTTGGAATTTCGCGGCGTAGTTCTCCATCGTCTGGTCGACCTCGCGGCGGTACAGGCCCCCCGCTTCGGTCAAATCCTTGCTGGCGGCCTGAATGCGGTCCATAAGCTTGCCCAACACGCCGCTTTGCGTGTTGAAATCCTTCTCCAGCCCCTGCACCAGTTTGACCGCTGACGGCGAAACCGTGCCCTTGCCCGATTTGGCCTTGTCCTGGCTTTTCTTCAGCTCCTCTTGTGCCTCTTTCAGCTCTTTGCTGTGCGCCTTGATGTCGGTTTCGACATGCTCGCCCAGAATCTTCAGATCACTCACGGTCTGTTTGGCCATCGTGGTCATCTGGAACGCTTTTTCCTGCTCTTTCCACAGCGCGTCGACTTCGCGGTCCAGCGCTTTGTAGGCGTCGTTGAAGCCGCTGTCCTTGCGGAAATCCTTGAGGTCGCCACCGGTCACCCCGTTGCTGCGGGCCTTGACCAAGGCAAACGACAACTTCTCAGCCAAGTCCTGACAGGCCTTGTAATGCTTGGCGAACGCCCCGATTTGCGCGCCACACTCCTTGGCCGAATATTCCTTGATCGCAGATTCAAGTTTGCGAAAACTCGCTTCGTGCGTCCCCCATTTGGCGGCCATTTTGAAACCCCGTTGGCATCTATCCCGCCACCTTAAGTCCGTTTGCGATTCCGGCAAGACAAAACTGTCCGCCAAGCCATCCGGCGGAATTTCGGTAAGTGCCACACCCACGGCTACCCAAAGCCAGCGGAATGCGCCAAAGTCGTCGCGAAAGTGAGGGGTGGAATGATCGAATATGCCAGCAACCGGGTGCCATTGAAACTTCTGTCCGTTGAGGACGGCGTGCTGGCGGTGATCACCGGCACCGAGGGCACCTCTTACCGCAATGTCGGCACCATGATGGCCTTTGCCGCCAATGGCGCCCGTGTCGGCTCGTTGTCGTCGGGCTGTGTCGAGGATGACATCGCGGATCATGCCAGGAAGGCGCTGGCGACCGGTGGTGCAATCCCGCTGCGCTATGGCATCGGCTCGCCGTTCTTCGACCTCAAGCTGCCCTGCGGCGGCGGTCTGTCGATCCTGCTGATCCCGCATCCCGACCGGGAAATCCTGCGCGCAGTGCTTGATCTCGGCGCCCGCCGCGTCCCAGCAATTCTGTCGATCGGATTGACGGACGGCAGGTTGGAACTGGTCCCCCAACACACCCCTGCGCCGGGCCACCTCATCGTCGAAATGCCGCCCGAACTTCGGTTCTGGGTCTTTGGCCACGGGGTCGAGGCGATTGCCTTTGCCATGATGACCCAGGCGGCAGGCTATGACGTCACGCTGTTCGGCCAGGACAGCTTGCAGGCCGATCTCTCGCGCCTCGGCCCGCTCAGGCTGGAAACGGTGGCAAGTTTTCGCAGCTATGTCTGCCCCACGCCCGATGCTCGCACGGCCATCACGCTGTTCTTTCACGACCACGAGAACGAGGCGCGAATTCTGGCGCAATTCCTGCCGACCGACGCCTTCTTCATCGGGGCCCAGGGCAGTCTGCGCGCCCGGACCCTTTTGATTGCCGACCTTAAGGCGCTGGGTGTTGCGCCCGATCACCTCGCCCGTCTGCGCCCCGGGTTCGGCCTGATCCCCTCTTGTCGCGACCCGCGCACACTGGCGGTCTCGGTGATGGCCGATGTGCTGGCGACCGCCGAAACCGGCCACAAGGTTGACCCCTTCGCGCTGCAGGGCTAATCCGGTCTTCAATCTTTTGCAGATCGGATGCGACCGTGACGAACTACCTTTATCAGAACGACCTGCCGTCGGGCCTCGACCTTGGACCAATCGTCGCGATTGATACCGAGACGATGGGCCTTGACCCGCGCCGCGACCGGCTGTGTCTGGTGCAACTCTCGTCCGGCGACGGTCACGCCCATCTGGTGCAGATCGCCCGTGGCCAGACCTCGGCGCCCAATCTGCAACGCCTGCTCACCGATCCCGAACGGATCAAGCTGTTCCACTTTGGCCGGTTCGACATTGCGGCCCTGCAAAAAGCCTTTGGCGTGCGGACCGAACCGGTCTGGTGTACCAAGATCGCCGCCAAGCTGGTGCGCACCTTTACCGACCGCCATGGGTTGAAATACCTCTTGCAGGAAATGGTCGGCGTCGATGTCTCCAAGCAGCAGCAAACCTCGGATTGGGGCTCCGTCACGCTGTCGGACGCGCAAAAGGACTATGCGGCCTCTGACGTGCTGTATCTGCACCGCCTGATGGACGCGTTGACAGCGTGTCTCATCCGCGAAAACCGGCTTGACCTTGCCCAGCGCTGTTTTGCCTTTCTGCCCACCCGCGCCGAACTGGACCTTCTGGGCTGGGAGGAGCCGAATGACCTCTTCCACCACTGATTTCCTGACCACCGCCCGCCGCGTCATCACCACCGAGGCGGCGGCGCTGATCGTGCTGGCGGACGGCCTTGACGACAGTTTCGCCAGGGCCGTCGCCCTGATCCTGGCTGCCAAGGGCCGCGTCGTGGTTTCTGGCATGGGCAAATCCGGCCACATCGCCCGCAAGATCGCCTCGACCCTCGCTTCCACCGGCACACCGGCCCAGTTCGTCCACCCGGCCGAGGCAAGCCATGGCGATCTTGGCATGGTGACCGAGGGAGATGTGGCACTGGTGTTGTCCAACTCTGGCGAAACCCCGGAACTCGCCGACATCGTCGCCCACACCCGCCGCTTTGGCATCCCGCTGATCGGTGTCGCCTCGCGAGCGGATTCGACCCTGATCAAGGCCTGCGACGTCGCCCTTTTGCTGCCCGCCGCACCCGAGGCTTGCGGCACCGGCGTGGTTCCCACCACCTCGACCACGATGACGCTGGCTTTGGGCGACGCACTCGCCATTGCCCTGATGGAACACCGGGCCTTTACGCCCGAACATTTTCGCCTGTTTCACCCCGGCGGCAAGCTGGGCGCCAAGCTCTTGAAAGTCCGCGACCTGATGCACACCAGCGTGCCCCTGACCCCAGAGGCTGCCCCGATGAGCGAGGCGCTGCTCTCGATCAGCCGTTCTGGCTTTGGCGTGACCGGCATTACCGACGCAGGCGGCGATCTGACCGGCATCATCACCGACGGCGACCTGAGGCGGCATATGGAGGGGCTTTTGTCCCTGACTGCCGGTCAGGTGATGACCCGCAACCCACGCAGCGTTGCCCCCGATGCGCTGGCGGAACAGGCGCTGGCGATCATGAACGACCGCAAGATCACCACCCTCTTCGTCCTGGACCCGCCCACCAGTCGCAAGGCTCTGGGCATCCTGCACATTCACGACCTGCTCAGGGCGGGGGTCGCGTGATGGTCTGGACCCGGCCCGACAATCTGCATTCGCGGCTGGTGTTCTGGCTCAAGATTCTGCTGCCGCTCAGCGCTCTTGGGATCC
>JANXPK010000576.1 GCA_025357355.1 Rhodobacterales bacterium | reverse complement strand
CTCGCGCACCAGTTCGCCATCACGTTCCCAGTTCTGGGTCCACTGGTGATGGGCGAAGTGCATGATCTGGTCATAGTCGCGCGGGAAGATTTCGACAAACCCGATGGCCCGGCCAAATCCTTCGTTGATCACCCGCGTCTTGAACACCGTCGCATGGCTCAACTCATGCTGCGCCGCATAGAGAAAATTCAGCAACACCCCCAGCGCCGCCCCTGTCACCAGAACCCACGCCGTCCCCATCGCGTAAACCTGCAGCACCCCCACCACCACGATCGCCCCCAGATGGCTGCCCATCTGCAAGGCCCCGCGCAGGTCAGACCGCTCGGTCAGTGCGCGCAACTCGGCCGGTGTCAGCAGACTGCGGCGGGAAAAGCTGGCGTCCATCGGGCCCTCCTTCGATTGCACCAAAGGCTATCCCGGCTTGGGCGTCAGGCAAAGGGATAATGACGCTGTCGGGCAACAGAGCAGCCCATGACAATTTGCCTAAAATTTCGCTTCATCTTGGCACAAATACTCCACGGGGGTGCGGGGGTGTGAAACCCCCGCTCTGCCATCCCGGCAAAAGCGGCCGGTTCCATCCGAACGCTCCATGCGCCAAAATGGACCTGCCCGCCGTCCTTGAGCAGCTCTGTGGCAGGCGCAGAACTTGGACACCTCAGGTCAGTTGCGCGGCCCCCGCCTCCAGATGCGCCACCAGCCCGGCATCCAGACCCAGCCGCGCCGCCAGCATCGCCAGATAGCCCTTTTCCGCAGCCCCGTCCCGGTTCACCACCAGAAGCGAGGCAGTATAGATGCCCGCCGCCTCTTGCGGGT
Organism: Rhodobacterales bacterium; assembly: GCA_025357355.1. Lineage (GTDB taxonomy): Bacteria > Pseudomonadota > Alphaproteobacteria > Rhodobacterales > Rhodobacteraceae > Stagnihabitans. The sequence goes on along the minus strand of JANXPK010000576.1, from coordinate 2,209 downwards.
TACGGGCCAGGGCCGCCACCTGGCCCATGTCCAGCGGCGCGTCCAGCTGGGCACGGATCATCCCCTCGGCCTCCGGACCCAGTCCCAGCTTGCCCAACTGACCCTCGATCGCCGCGCGCTCGACATCCGTCACCACGCCGTCCGCCTTGGTCGCGGCAATCATCGCCTGCAACAGCCGGTGCGACAGGTCCTCTTGCGCTGCCGGATCGCTGGGCAGAAACGCCCCTCCCGGCGACGGCAGGTTCACTGGCTGGTTCGCCGCAGCTGCCGCCTTGCCTGCCTGCCAGTTACTGAACGCTTGCATCGCCAGAGAACCGATCAGCGCCGCACCGCCGACCTCAACGCCGGTCCCAACCAGCCGGCGCGCATTGCCTGACAGCAGCACGCCCAGCAGCCCTCCCGCAATCGCACCCTTGGTCAACGTCGATTGCCGGCTCCAGGTGCCCGAGGCGGTTTGCGCCAGCCCACCGATGCCGCCTTGCGCCGCCGTCAGGTCGTTAAACCCGCCCATCAGCCCGCCCAACAAGCCACTCAAACCCGCCATGATCACCCTCCAACGTCAAAGAACCGGCATTGTTATCCTCCCGCCTGCCGCGCCCCGCAACTGGCATCGGCAGGGAATGGCCCAGCCCGCCTCCCCTGTGCGCCCCCTTGACCCGAACCGATCCAGCGGGCAAACCGGACCACGACAGGAGCCAGCCCATGCCCGTTTCCCGCCCGTTTTCCCGTACCCTCAAGATCGCCCCCTCCATCCTCGCCGCCGATTTCGCCAATTTCGGCGCCGAATGCCGCGCGGTCGAGGCCGAGGGCGCCGATTGGGTCCATATCGACGTGATGGACGGCCATTTCGTGCCCAACCTGACCTTTGGTCCGGCGATGTGTGCGGCACTCCGTCCCCACATCAAGGGCGTCATGGACGTCCACCTGATGATCGCCCCGGTCGATCCCTGTGTCGAGGCCTTCGCCCGCGCCGGGGTCAACCGCTTGACGGCGCATATCGAAAGCGGCCCGCATATCCACCGCACCTTGCAAGCCATCCGCGCCGCTGGCTGCAGCGCGGGCCTTGCCATCAACCCCGGCACTGACACGGGTGCAGTGCCCCATCTTCTCGACGATATCGACCTCATCTGCGTGATGACCGTCAATCCCGGATTTGGCGGCCAGACCCTGATCCCCGCGATGATGGCAAAGATCCGCACCCTGCGGGCGATGATCGCCGACCGCCCGATCCATCTGGAGATCGACGGTGGCGTGACCGAGGCCAACGCTGCCGCACTTGTCGCTGCCGGGGCCGACGTGCTGGTCGCAGGCTCCGCGATCTTCAAAGGCGGCAACGCCGCCAACTCCGCCGCCTATGGCGCCAACATCCGTGCCCTGCGCGCCGCCGCAGAAGGGCGCTGACCCGAGCCGGTTGGCCGCAGGCCAGAGGCGAGAGAAGGCAAACGCGGCGCCAGCCGCTCCGCCTGGTAACCGCTGCCTCAGCTATGCGACGGCGCCATATGCCCGCCCCACGGCCCGTGCAGCCCGGTACCCGGCTGATCCAGCCGTTCAAACCCATGCGCGCCAAAGAAGTCGCGCTGCGCCTGGATCATGTTGGCCGTCGACCGCCCGGTCCGCATCATGTCGAACCACGCCAGCCCCGCCGACAGGGCTGGCAACGGCAGCCCATGCGCTGCCCCCAGCGACACCACCGACCGCAACCCCGGACCCGCCGCTTTCAAATGGTCGGCGAAGAACGGCGCCAGCATCAGCCCGCGTCCGGGGTCCTCTTCCAGCGCCCGCGCCATGTCGTTCAGCATCGACGACCGGATGATGCAGCCTTCGCGCCACACCCGCGCGATGGCGGGCAATGGCAGGTTCCACTTGAACTCGGTCGAGGCCGCGGCGATCAGCGCAAAGCCTTGCGCATAGCACAGGATCTTGCCCGCGATCATCGCCTGCTCCAGCGCCTTCAGGCTGACAGCACCCTTTGGCAACGCCTTGGGTGCCGCACCAAATATCGCCTGTCCCGCCCGCCGCTCGTCGAGCCGGGCGCTCACGTTGCGCGCCATCACCGCCGCCTCGATCACCGGAATGGGCGCCGCCAGCTGTTGCGCCTCGATCACCGTCCAGCGCCCCGTTCCCTTCTGGCCCGCCTTGTCCAGAATCACGTCCAGCATCGGCTTGCCGCCATCCGCCGCCTTGGACACGGCGGCCGAAATCTCGATCA
>JANXPK010000569.1 GCA_025357355.1 Rhodobacterales bacterium | reverse complement strand
TGCTGCCCGGATCCCTTCTAGTTCGATACCTGCAAGATATGCTTGGTTGAAGGTCGGTCGTGGCGGGTGTTACCTCGCGGAATGACAGCGCGCGTCGGCCGACATTCAGGACCGCTGGCGCCGCATCAGCCTGCGTCCCGCCCGTTGCCTCCGTCGAGCCGTCCTTGGCAAGGGCGGCTCACAGCGGGTTTTCAAGAGAGAGACCAAGTTTCGGGGGCCAGACTCTGACTTTGCACCAACCGGTCCTCGATCCTTGGCAGCATTGGCCAATGCCTTCAGACCTTGGCCATCAAATCCTCGATCCTGATGGGGAAGCGACGGATCCGGTGGCCAGTGGCGTGACAAATCGCATTTCCGATGGCGCCGACGGTGCCGGTGACGCCGATTTCGCCTACGCCTTTGATGCCCAATGGGTTCACGTAGGGGTCGTCTTCGTGGACGGTGATGACTTCCAGTCCCGTGACATCGGCGTTGACCGGGATGTGGTAGCCTGCAAAATCACCGTTCATGATGCGGCCGGTGCGCTGGTCGAACCGCGCCTCTTCCTGCAGTGCGAAGGAGATGCCCCAGATCATGCCGCCCATCAGCTGACTTTCGGCCAACCTGGGGTTGATGATCCGGCCAGCGGCAAAGGCGCCAACCATGCGGGTGACGCGGATCTGGTAAAGGTCGGGGTCGATCTTGACCTCGGCGAAGACCGCGCCGTGCGAATACATCGCGTGGCGGCCTGCGGCTTCGGGCGGTCGAGAGGCGCCGCCTTTACCTTCGACCTCGGCACCACCGGCGCGGGCGATGATCTCGGCATAGCTTTCACTACGGCCGTCGTTGTCGCGCGCGTGAAGGCGGCCGTTGCGGGCGACGACGCCAGCGTTGCCGGTGCCGTACAGCGGCGAGGCGGGATCGGCGGTAGCAATCTCGGCCAGGCGGCGGACCGCATCGAGGCCTGCGGCATGCAAGGCGTTGCCCGCAGTCGCAGTATGGCCCGAGCCCCCGGCAACACCGCCGTCTGGCAGGTCCGAACTGCCGGAGCGGAATTCGACCTTGTCCAGCGGCAGGCCAAGGCTGTCGGCGGCGATTTGGGCCAGGGCGGTCCAGGCCCCTTGGCCCATGTCGGCGGCTGCCGTCTCGACCAGACCGGTGCCATCAGGCCGCAGCACAGCGCGGGCCTTGGCGGCAAACATCGGGGCGTGGAAAAGGGCGGTGCCCATGCCCCAGCCAACCAGCAGTCCAGTCTCGTCCGTCAACTGGCATGGTTTCAGCGGGCGTGCAGCCCAGCCAAACCGCTTGGCGCCCTGCGCATAGCATTCGCGCAGCGCTTTGGAGGAATAGGGCTTGCCAGTGCCGGGTTCGGTCTCGGCATAGTTGCGCAGGCGGAATGCCAACGGGTCGAGCCCGGCCTTCTCGGCCATCTCATCCATCGCACATTCCAGAGCCGCCGATCCCGGCGCTTCACCCGGCGCGCGCACTGGCCCAGGCGTGCCGGTATCCACGCGCACCCCGCTGATCGACGACCGCAACGCACCCGCCGCGTACAGCCCTTGCGAGGCATTGGCAGCACTTTCGACGAAATCATCGAAGGTCGAGGTGGTGGCCAGCGACTCGTGATCCAGCGCCGTCATCTGCCCTGTATCGTCGATGCCGATCCGCAGGCGCTGACGGGTGGCACCGCGGTGGCCGAC
>JANXPK010000537.1 GCA_025357355.1 Rhodobacterales bacterium | reverse complement strand
AAAATCGCCATAACCGGCAATGATGCCGTGGTGACCGGCCTTACCACCGATGCCGCCGCCCATGATGCCATCATGGCCGCACTGGGCACCACCCTGCCTGGCACCTTGAAAGGCCACGCCGACATCGCGCTCAAACCCGCCTTCCTGACCGCCGACACCATCAACGCCATCCTGCAGAAAGAGGCCGATTGCGGACCGCTGTCGCTGACCAACCCTCCGGCGCTGGGCTATGGCAAGGCTGACGCCATCACCGTATCCGGCCGCCTCAGTGGCTCGCCGAAGCAGGTTGAACTCTTTGACGCATTGAACGCTGTTGGCGAAAAGCGCAATGTCAGCCTTGGGATCGAGCTTTTGAACCCCGCCCTGTGCCAGATCGAGGGCACCCTGCCCGAGGCGCGCTCTGGTGGCTTCAGCTTCACCTTCGGCTTTGGCGACCGGACCGACGACAACCCGTCGGGGCGTTACTTTGTCGGGGAAAACCCGACGATTGATCTGGTGATCCCGGCCAACGCCACTGACGGTTATGTCTCGGTGTCGATCATCGACGTCTCTGGCAGCGTGTTTCACCTGTTGCCAAACCTGAACCGCCCCGAACACAGCGTGGCGGCCCTGCGGGCGGGGGCCACCGGCGACTTCAAGGTTCGCGTCGCCTACCCGCTGGCTGAAAACACCCCCAAGACCATCGCTTTCAACGTCGATCCGACCACGCTGGGCAAAAGCAAGGTCATCGTGATCTACAGCGACAAGCCGCTGTTCAGCGAACTGCGCCCGACCACGGAATCAGTCGGGGGCTATGCTGCAGCCTTGAAAAAGGCAGCGGAGGCGGGCGATCTGCAAATCCGCGGCATCGACAGCCGCATCCTGACGAGCGTGGCCAAGTAGCTTTTGCTTGGTAAGCCGACGGATTATTGGGGAGTGGTCCGAGGTTCGGACCGGTCTCTTTATGTTATAATTTCAATAGGTTAAGATTTTCTGTTAGAGCAAATCAGCTTTTGACTGAATCGTCGGGGATTCCCGTTCGTTGATTTTCGTGATTCCCTTCCTGTATCTTGGGCAGGGAGGTTTTGGATGACACGGGCCTATTCGAGGGATCTTCGGGAGCGAGTTGTGGCGGC
>JANXPK010000533.1 GCA_025357355.1 Rhodobacterales bacterium | reverse complement strand
CGGGGTGGTAGGGGGTGGGGTTGGTCAGGCGCAGGTACTCGGCACTGCCCGGCTCCATGTTGAAATCCCCCATCCAGATGGCGCTGGCAGGGCAGGGTGGCGGCGGCTGCCCCTCGGTCCAGTTGCGCTGCGGCTCGTCATCGGTCCCGCTCCACGGCGCAGCGGGGTTGAGGGCGAGGAGGTGGTCGATCTGGGCCAGCCGCTCGTGGACGCCGGCATGGGCGAGGTGGAGCGAGATCACCCGCAGGGGGCCCGACGGGGCGGCGATGCAAGCCTCGAGCGCGCAGGTCTGGGTGTTCAGCGGATCCAGCATCTGATGCAGGGGGAGAAGGTGGGTGCGGGTCCACAAGATCGGCCAGCGCGAGGCGATCATCGGGCCAAACTGACGGCGGCGGTTGCGGTCGTGGGACGTCGGGGCGGCGATGTCGAAGCCGGGGGCGTAGGCGGTGAAATGATCGGGCAGGCGTGCGGTCAGCAGGGCGGGCTGGTCATCGTGGTTGCTGCGCGACCAGTGGCGGTCAACCTCTTGCAACGCCGCAATGTCGGCCCCGGCGATCACGCGAACGGCGCGGGCAAGGTCATAACGGTCATCGCGGCCGAAGCCGTACTGGATGTTGTAGCTGAGCAGTTTCATGGCGGCCCCGGTGTGCGGGGCAGGCTGCCCGCTTGGAATGGCAGGGTATTGGGAAACCGGGGCTTGGGGAAGGCTTGGCGAGATCGGTTTGTCGGGTGGAAACCGGGTTGCGGCGGCTCAGGCTGGCGGCGGGCGACGGCTTTCACGCTGGGGAGGCCCGAGTCGCGCTGGCGGGTGGGCAGAGGGTCGCGAGGCTGAATGTCGATGGTGATATCGCTGCGCAGATCGAGGATTTGGCGGTCGCCGAGCCGAGTGTCGGCGACTTCCTGCTTTGATCGGGCGGCAATGGACCGGTTTCTTGGGCAAATTCCAGTTAGTCATCCAAAGGGGCTTGCTTTTCGGGCTCAAATGCACCACGTCCGTGGGGCGAAACGCGAAATGTCGACCCCTGTCTCCTTTACGGCTTCAGAACTCGATCATCGAACGACTGAGCCAAGCCATCGCAAGCCTGCGGATGGCACTAACTGGGAGTACACACGATGGCTAAGGGCACCGTGAAATGGTTTAACGCCACCAAGGGTTTCGGCTTTATCGCACCGGAAGGCGGCAAGAAAGACGTGTTCGTTCACGTCTCGGCGATGGAACGCGCTGGCATTCGGCAGTTGGACGACGGCCAAGCCGTGACGTTCGACATCGAAGCTGGCCGTGATGGCCGCGAGTCGGCGATCAATCTGGCGCTGGCATAAGCTTTCCGGCTGCAGTCCCCTTCCGGGGGCGAGCCAGAATTCGGAACGGGGATGGCGCAGGCCGTCCCCGTTTCATTTTGTGCGGGGCCTGCCGCGCTGAGAGTGTTCCGGGCAAAAACCCGCATCAGGTGCCTGCGCTGCTTTTCGCCGGTCTGGACGCAGAGGCACCGCAAGGGACAGATGAGCGGCCGCTGAGAAGCATTCGTGACAGATTTCAGGGATCGCCCATCGGCTGCAGCGGGTTTTCGGACGCGAGCTTGGTCTGGGCGTGAAGGCTGTGGCAGGTGTCAGGAAAGATCGTGCGGATCCAGAGGCTGTCGGGGTCGTTGTCGAGCCGCGCGCTCCCATAAGGGCGTAGCGCCATCGGGGCAAAGGCCACTGGCGGTTGCGCGGCTATCGGATGTCGCCTTCCCGTATCAGAACCTGCAGGATGAGTTCTGGCAGATGATGCGGGGCGAGCCTGCGGGTCCTGCCCCTTCTGTTGCGGTTCCGGCGCAGTAGTGGTCTGGTTCGACCGGCCGCCCTTCCTAACGGGAAACCGTCCACGGCTGCGGGTAGCGGTATTCATCAAGATTCGGCGTCGGGCCGATGCGGTCGACCACGGCGAACAGGCCGGGGTCGTGCAGCGGCGTCAGAACGCCGTGCCAGGTGCCGCGATGCAGGTTGATGCCTTGCGCGCCATTGGTCAGAAAGGCGCGGGGGGTATGGCCGGGGCCTTGCGAGACGATGACGAGAAAGGGGTGTTCGGTCATGGGCAGGAAAGCCTGCGAGCCGTCCGGGTGACGCTCGATCAGGTCGAACGCATAGGGCAGGGCGCGGGGCCGGGCCTTGAAGATCGAGATGCCGGGGCGGGCGTCGGTGCCAGTGTCGATGCGCGCGCGGTCGTGGTGGCGCTGGCAAAGGCCGCCATTGATCAGACGGAAATCGCCCGTGGCGTCCAGCACATCGCCGAAGGGGGCGAAGGCCGTCGCGGTCAGGGGTTCGGTGTAGAGGATCATGGTAGAGAGTATGCGGGAAAGGGATAAGGCCAGCAAGCAAGTGATTGACGGGAGAGTGAAGGAATGAGCAGGCTAGGACTGAAGGCATTCGAAAGATCAGCGCAAATTTGAGGCCGACGGCACGCATTCCCAAATCTGGGTTGTATGAAATGACCAATGAACAAAAGACAGCATGCCACGGACTCTATGTTGCCCTTTTCAATGCGCGGCGCATCGCGCCGGAGATGTTTTCGGACGCTGAATGTACCAGGGTCCTGACATCGGTGATGGCTGCTAAGCGGTTTTCATGGCGTGTGGTTGGCATTACCACAAAGGCACTTGAGGCCTTCAAGTCTCAAGATTTCAGATACAAAAGTGGTTGCGGCGTCACCCGCGCGCATCTTGTCCCACGTATTGAGACGGTCCGGAGACTCATGAAAAAAGAAAGTCCATTGGGGGTCGAAGGTTTCATGGCGCTTTGGGTTGCAAATGACAGGACGGTCCTTTGCGCAAAGGGTGAAAATAATACGTCAGTCCCGGATTACATCCCGATTGCCAACGAAGACGGCCTCTTGTTCTCTTGCGAGGGCGTTCTTGCCGGCTGGCGGCATCGCGACATCGAACGTAGCTTCCTGCGTCGTATTTATGCGCATACAAATCATTCGGAACTGCCACCGGCATAAATTTGCGTTGAGGGAGTTAACTACCTCCCCTGCCCCAGCACTCCGCGCAGATTGGCGTGGCGGTTGACGTCCTTGTACAGAAGATAGCGGAACGGGCCGGGGCCGGCGGCGTAGCAGGCTTGCGGGCAATAGGCGCGCAGCCACATGAAATCGCCCGCCTCGACCTCGACCCAGTCGCGGTTCAGCTTGTAGACGGCCTTGCCTTCAAGGACGTAAAGCCCGTGCTCCATCACATGGGTCTCTTCGAACGGGATCACCCCGCCGGGCTGGAAGGTCACGATGTTGACATGCATGTCATGGGCCAGATCGTCGGGTTCGACAAAACGGGTGGTGCCCCAGACGCCGCCGGTATCTGGCATGGTGCGCAGGGGCATGTCCTGTTCGTTGGTCACGAAGGGCGCGGGCGGGGCGATGCCAGGGGCGGGCTGATAAAGCTTGCGCAGCCAGTGAAAGCGCGCCGGGGCGGGACCCTCGGCATGCAGGGTCCAGCGCACGCCCGCCGGGATATAGGCATAGCCGCCGGGGGTCAGGTCGTAGGACTGGCCGCCGATGGTGACTGTGGCCTCGCCATGGGTGAGAAAGAGCACATGCTCGGCCCCGGCCGCTTCATCGGGCGCATCCGAGCCGCCGCCGGACTGAACCTCCATCACATATTGGCTGAAGGTTTCCGAAAAGCCCGACATGGGACGGGCGATCAGCCACATCCGGGTGCGGCTCCACCCCGGCAGGTTGCTGGTCACAATGTCGGAAAAGCAGCCGCGCGGGATGAAGGCGTAGGCCTCCGTGAAGACGGCCCTTTGGGTCATCAGGGCGGTTTGCGGCGGCAGGCCGCCGGTGGGGGCATAGTAACTGGTCATGGCAAGATCGCTTTCAGGCGCAGGAGGGCGATGCGTTCCACCTGGCCGCAGGCGGTGGCGAACTCGGTGGCGGTGTCGTTGGCGAGGCGGGTCTGGAAGGCCGACAGGATCGTCGCCTTGGTATGGTCGCGCACCGCGATGATAAAGGGAAAGCCGTGCTTGGCGACATAGGCGGTGTTGAGCGCCTGGAACTGGCCGCGCTCGGCATCGGTCAGGGCGTCAAGGGTGGCTGAAGCCTGTTCGGCGGTGCTTTCGGCGGTCAGCTTTTTGGCCGCCGCCAGCTTGCCTGCAAGGTCGGGGTGGGCCTTGAGCACGCCAAGGCGTTCGGCCTGCGCGGCGCTGCGGAACATGCGGGCAAGCGCGTTGTGCAGGCCCGTGGCGTTGTCATGGGCGGGGCCAAGTTCAAGGTCGAATGCGCGGTCGGCAATCCACGGCGAATGTTCGAAAATGCTGCCCCAGGTGGCGACAAACGTGGAGCGGTCCATCTGGGAAGGCCGGGCGAAGCGCTTGTGGGGAAAGGTTTTAGCCCAATGCTGCGCAATTTCGATCCGGCGCGGGAACCAGACGTCCTTGTGGGATTTTGCATAGTCGAGAAAGCGCTTCAGCCCGGCGATCTTGCCCGGCCGCCCGATCAGGCGGCAATGCAGGCCGATGGAGAACATCTTGGCGTGGCCCGCCAGCCCCTCGGTATAAAGCGTGTCAAAGCTGTCTTTCAGGTATTGGAAGAACTGCTGGCCCTCGATGTAGCCCGGCGCCGTGGCAAAGCGCATGTCGTTGGCTTCCAGCGTATAAGGGATCACCAGTTGATCCCGCGCACCGACTTCGCGCCAATAGGGCAGGTCGTCGTCATAGGTGTCGCTGATCCAGTCGAACTGGCCGGTCGCGGCTGTCAGGTCCACCGTGTTGACAGAACAGCGCCCGGTGTACCAGCCGCGCGGAGGCTCGCCCACCACCTCGGTATGCAGGCGGATCGCCTCGGCGATCTGGGTGCGTTCGACCTCCAGAGGCATGTCGCGGTGTTCGACCCATTTGAGGCCGTGCGACGCAATCTCCCACCCCGCGGCGCGCATGGCCGCGACCTGTTCGGGGTTGCGGGCAAGGGCGGTGGCCACGCCGTAGATCGTCACCGGAATGCCCATGCCGGTGAACAGGCGGTGCAGACGCCAGAACCCGGCCCGCGCGCCATAGTCATAGATCGACTCCATGTTCCAGTGCCGTTGACCGGGCCAGGGCGCGGCTCCGGCGATGTCGCTCAGGAACGCCTCGGACTGGCCATCGCCATGCAGTATGTTGTTCTCGCCGCCCTCTTCGTAGTTCAGGACCAGCGAGACGGCGATCTTAGCGCCGCCCGGCCACTTTGCGTCCGGCGCATCGGGACCGTGGCCGCGGAAATCGCGAGGGTAGCGCATGGGAACTCCTGCCTTTGGTGTCAGACTATGCGGGAACGGCGGCCTTGGTTATCAAATAATGCCATAAAGACCTATGCGTTGTGGGCGGGGTCAACATGCGGCAGGATGGCGCAAAAGGAGATCGACATGGGCAAGGGTTGGCTTTCGACGCATGTGCTGGATACGGCACGGGGCTGTCCGGCGGCGGGCATCAGGATTGCGCTGTATCGGCTGGCCGAGGGGCGGCAGAAGCTGGCAGAGGCCACGACCAACGCCGACGGCCGCACCGATGCGCGGATGCTGGAGGGGGCGGCGTTCGCCGTGGGCACCTATGAGCTGGTCTTTGCCGCGGGCGATTATCTGCGGTCCACCGGGCAGGCCGCGGGGCCGGTGCTGTTTCTGGACGACATCCCGATCCGCTTTGGCATCCTGGACGCGGACGCCCATTACCACGTGCCGCTGTTGCTGTCGGCCTATGGCTATTCGACCTATCGGGGGAGTTGAGCGTTCACTCGCCGCATTTGACCGAGCCGGTGAGCCACTGGCCATTGGTGCAGGTGTAAAGCCAGCCGGAGGAATTGCACTGGGTCGCGCCATCGGGCGAGCACGCCGCCATCGGGGTAACGCCGCCGTAGCCTTGCTGCGGTGGGTTCAGGTAAAGCGAGTACAGGCTTTCGACGAAATAGTCGTAATCCATGCCACCGCCAAACATCTGGTAGGCATAGTCGATCTCGCGCGGGCAGGCTTGGGTCCATTGTTCAAAAGACAGGCCGGGCGGCGGCGGGTTGCAATCGGTCTGGGCGGCACTGGCGGACCCCAGCAGGCAGGCAACGACGGCGAAGACAAAGCGTGACATGGCAGGCCTGCAACGGAACGGAGGAATGCCAAAGTCTAGGGGCGAAGGGCTGAGTCGGGCAAGGTCGGCGATGCCGCAGGTCAGGCGCGCCTGATCTCGTCCTTGATCCGAGCCACCATGAAATCGGTGAAAAGCCGCACCTTGCTGTCCTTGGCGCTGCGCTGCTGGCTGAGCAGCGACAGTTGCACCGGCATGGGAGGTGTGGCGGTAGCGACCGGGACAAGGCGGCCTTCGCGCAGGTGTTCGGCA
>JANXPK010000517.1 GCA_025357355.1 Rhodobacterales bacterium | reverse complement strand
CAACCCAGTTCTTATCGGCGAACCCGGCGTCGGCAAGACCGCCATCGCCGAAGGTCTGGCCCTGCGCATCATCAACGGCGACGTGCCGGAAAGCCTGAAGAACAAGAAGCTGATGGCCCTCGATATGGGCGCTCTGATCGCCGGTTCCAAATACCGCGGAGAGTTCGAAGAACGTCTGAAGGCCGTGCTGAACGAGGTGACCTCGGCCAATGGCGAGATCATCCTCTTCATCGACGAAATGCACACCCTTGTTGGGGCCGGGAAATCCGATGGTGCCATGGATGCCGCCAACCTGATCAAACCCGCCTTGGCGCGAGGTGAGTTGCATTGCGTCGGTGCCACGACCCTGGACGAATACCGCAAATATGTCGAAAAAGACGCGGCCCTCGCCCGCCGGTTCCAGCCGGTCATGGTGAACGAACCCACGGTTGAAGACACAATCTCGATCCTGCGTGGCATCAAGGAAAAGTACGAACTGCACCACGGCGTCCGCATCTCCGACTCTGCTCTGGTCGCCGCCGCCACCCTGTCACATCGCTACATCACCGACCGCTTCCTGCCCGACAAGGCCATCGACCTGGTCGATGAAGCGGCCTCGCGCCTGCGGATGGAGGTCGACAGCAAACCGGAAGAACTTGACCAGCTTGACCGCCAGATCCTGCAACTGCAGATCGAGGCTGAGGCGCTGAAGAAGGAAGACGACGCGGCGTCCAAGGACCGTCTGGAACGGCTTGAAAAGGAACTGTCCGAGCTTCTGGAACATTCTTCGGAAATGACCCTGAAATGGCAGAACGAACGCGCATCGCTTGAAGTGTCGCGCGACCTGAAAGAACAGCTTGACCGCGCCCGGGCGGAACTGGAGCAGGTCAAGCGTGACGGCAATCTCGGTCGTGCCGGTGAACTTAGCTACGGCATCATCCCCGGCCTTGAGAAGAAGCTGGCGGAGTCTGAGGCACGCGAAGGCGATGCTTTGGTCAGCGAAGCCGTCTGGCCCGAACAGATTGCCGAAGTCGTCGAACGCTGGACTGGCATTCCAACCTCCAAGATGCTGGAGGGCGAGAAGGAAAAGCTCCTCAAGATGGAAGAGGAACTGGGCAAACGCGTCGTCGGCCAGCGTGCGGCCGTCGTGGCGGTCTCCAACGCCGTCCGCCGGGCGCGGGCGGGCTTAAATGATGAGGGGCGGCCACTGGGCAGTTTCCTCTTCCTCGGCCCGACCGGCGTGGGCAAGACCGAACTGACCAAGGCGCTCGCCGCCTATCTCTTCGATGACGACTCAGCCATGGTCCGCATCGACATGTCCGAATTCATGGAGAAACACGCCGTCGCCCGCCTGATCGGCGCCCCGCCCGGCTATGTCGGTTACGACGAAGGCGGTGTTCTGACCGAGGCCGTCCGCCGCCGTCCCTATCAGGTCGTCCTCTTCGACGAGGTGGAAAAGGCCCACCCCGACGTCTTCAACGTCCTTTTGCAAGTACTCGACGATGGCGTTCTGACTGATGGTCATGGCCGCACCGTGGATTTCAAGCAGACGCTGATCATCCTGACCTCGAATTTGGGTGCCTATGCCCTGTCGCAACTCCCGGATGGCGCTGACCCGACCCACGCCCGCGCCGAGGTGATGGAGGCGGTTCGCGCCCACTTCCGCCCGGAATTCCTGAACCGCCTGGATGAGACGATCATCTTTGAACGCCTTGGCCGCGCCGATATGGGTGCCATTGTGGACATCCAGCTCAAAGGTCTCGAAAAACGCCTCGCTGCGCGCAAGATCACGCTGGAATTGGACAATGCCGCCAAGGCCTGGCTTGCCGATGAAGGCTATGACCCGGTCTACGGCGCCCGGCCCCTGAAACGGGTGATCCAGCGCCATCTGCAGGACCAACTGGCACAGATGATCCTGGCGGGCGACGTCTTGGATGGCGCGACGGTCAAGATCAGTGCCGGGGCCGACGGTTTGATCGTTGGCGACCGTATCAGCGCCACCAGGCGCGAACGACCCGCTTCGGCAGTGGTGCATTAATCCCGCCGCATGCTAACACTCCCCCGGATCACATTCCGGGGGGGCCATGGCTCACAAACACCTGTACTTCTGGTCGCCGACATTGGTCGCAGTCATGCTGGGCATGGCGGCCTGGGCCGAAGCCATGCCATGACCGCCGCCGAAACTCTGCTTGCGGCGTTGTTGATCATTTTCACCTTGCCTTGGCTGGTTTGGCGCGTCTCCAACTTTGGCCTGATGCTGCCGCTCGTCGTTGTGCAAATCATCGGCGGCATCCTGCTTGGCCCCGGTGTGCTGGGCGCAGCCTATCCAACCTACTACGCCACGATCTTTCGTCCTGACGTCATTACCGGCCTGAATGGCATCGCCGAGTGGTCCGTAATGTTGTTCGTCTTTGTCGCTGGGCTGGAGCTGGATTTGACAGAGGCTTGGGCCAAGCGCCGCGAAACCGCACTGACCGCAGGGCTTGCCCTTGCCGCACCGCTGATCCTTGGCGCCCTCGCGGCCATGGTTCTCATCCAGACCGAAGGCTGGATCGGCAGTCACGGCACACGCTGGCAGGCTGTGCTCGGTATCGGCATGTCCTGCGCAGTCACTGCCTTGCCCATACTGGTGCTGTTTCTCGGCCAGCTTGGCATTCTGCGGCAACCCTTGGGGCAGCGCATTCTGCGCTACGCCAGCCTTGACGACGTGGCCATCTGGTCTGTCCTTGCCCTGATCCTGTTGGACTGGGAGCGTCTTGGCCGCCAGATCGGCTTTGGCGTTGGCTTTGCGGTGGCCGCCGTCGTTATCCGCCGCCTGATCCCACGGCTGAAGCCGCAAGACCGCTGGTTCGCCGGACTGATCTGGCTGATCGCCTGCGCCTTTGCCGCCGATTGGGCAGGCTTGCACTATATGGTCGGGGCTTTTCTGTCTGGCGCAGTGCTCGAGGCGCGCCAGTTCGATCTTTCCCGGATCGACACTTTTCGCGATACGCTCCTGATGGCCTTCATGCCGGTGTTCTTTCTGTCCACCGGTCTGCGCACCAGTTGGGACATGGGTGGGGCCGCGGTCTTTGCCGCTGCGGGCCTTTTGTTGCTGGCGTCGGTTGCAGGCAAACTCGGTGGCGTTTACCTCGCCGGTCGCTTGCTGGGCTGGCCCGGCCCCGAAACCACGGTCATCGGATGGCTCTTGCAAACCAAAGCCCTGATCATGATCATTTTCGCCAACATCCTGCTGGACAAGGCCATCATCACCCCGGCCACCTTCACCGCGCTCTTGCTGATGGCCGTTGCCAGCACACTCCTGACAATGCCAATTGTCACCGGTCGGGTGGCCAAGCTTTGAAACAATGGACCTCCGGAGTGAGACAATTGCTGTCACCCAGACAGCCGCTCGTCACGGACTTGCCGTGATCCTTAATGGCCGGTTAATTTCAGGATTCTAACCAATTGAAAATGAAGGAATTTAAAAAGTGTCCAGATCTGGACACCTCCCCGGCAATTTGTTTCATTTCCCTGTCGTCATTGTGAGACAAGATGATTTTGCCTTTTGGTTACAATGCGTCATCATCGTGCCATTCAGAACAGGAGCCCGCGATGCCGTTCAAGCCTGACCTCAATTGGTCCGACGTTACCCCCAAGGAAGCCTTTTTCAACCGTCGCCAGATCATCGCCGCAGCCGCAGCCGCCGCCGTGGCCGGCCCTGCCTGGTCGAAAAGCCAGTATTCGACCGACGACAAACCCAACTCCCTGGAAGAGATCACCAACTATAACAACTACTACGAATTCGGCACCGGCAAGACCGACCCCGCCTCCTGTGCAGGCGCGTTGAAAACCACGCCGTGGTCGGTGGTGGTGGACGGCCTCGTCGACAAACCCGGCACCTTTGACCTCGGCGACCTGATCAAGGGACTGCCGATCGAGGAACGCATCTACCGCTTCCGCTGCGTCGAGGCATGGTCGATGATCATCCCGTGGCAGGGCTTCCAGTTGTCCAGCCTGCTCGCCAAACTCGGCCCGCAACCGGGCGCCAAATACGTGGCCTTCGAAACCCTGATGCGGCCCGGCGAAATGGTGGGTCAACAGAGCGACATCCTGGAATGGCCCTACCGCGAGGGCCTGCGGATGGACGAGGCAATGAACCCCCTGGCCCTGGTCGCCACCGGACTATACGGCCAGCCGCTGCCCAATCAGAATGGCGCGCCGATCCGTCTTGTCGTGCCGTGGAAATTCGGTTTCAAGGGGATCAAGGCGATCGTCAAGATCAGCTTCACTGACAAGATGCCGCAAACCACCTGGAACATG
>JANXPK010000470.1 GCA_025357355.1 Rhodobacterales bacterium | reverse complement strand
CAACCCCATCAAGATCGGGCTTGGCAAGCTGAAGGCACGCGGTGCGCGGGTCATCGGGGTCAACCCGATCCGCACGGGGTACAATGCGGTTGCCGATGACTGGCTTGGCATTACGCCGGGGACGGACGGGCTGTTGATCCTGTCCCTGATCCATTGCCTGCTGGAGGCGGGCAAGATCGACCTTGAGTATCTGGCGCAGTTCACCAATGCGCCCTTGCTGATCAATGCGGTAGAGGGCCCCGAAAAGGGCCTGATCCTGAAAAACGCCGAAAGCCAGCCCTTCGTGATCGACAAGCGCACCGGCCAGCCTGCGCCGTGGGACGGCAAGGGGGTGGAGCCTGATCTGGGGGCCACTTGGCAGGGGCACCGCACCGTATTCCAGCACATGGCCGAGCGCTACCTTGCGCTCGACTATGCGCCCGAGGCTGTGGCTGCGCGCTGTGGCATTCCGGCCCCGCGCATCCGGGCGCTGGCCGCCGAACTGGCCGATGTCGCCTTCAATCAGGCCATCGACATCGCCCAACCCTGGACGGATTTCCGCGGCAACCTCCACGCCTCGATGCCCGGCCGCCCGGTCAGCTTCCACGCCATGCGCGGGATTTCGGCCCATTCGAACGGTTTTCAGACCGCCCGCGCCCTGCATCTGTTGCAGATCGTCCTCGGGACGGTCGAAGTACCCGGCGGCTATCGGCTGAAACCGCCTTACCCGAAACCGGTCGAAGCGCATCCGACGCCGCATTTCGTGTCGGCCCCCGGCAAGCCCTTGTCCGGCCCGCATCTGGGCTATGTCCGGGGGCCCGAACAACTTGCGCTGAAAGAGGACGGCTCGCCCGCCCGCATCGACAAGGCCTTCACCTGGGAGAACCCCTTCAGCGCCCATGGCCTGATGCACATGCTGATCCCAAATGCCCATGCCGGCGACCCTTACCGCATCGACACGTTGTTTCTTTACATGGCCAACATGGCGTGGAACTCGTCGATGAACACGTCCAAGGTGATGCAGATGCTGACAGACAAGGGGCCGGACGGCGACTATGTCATCCCGCGCATCATCTATTCGGACGCCTATGCCAGCGAAATGGTGGCTTACGCCGACCTGATCCTGCCCGACACCACCTATATGGAGCGGCACGACTGCATCTCGCTCCTGGACCGGCCCATTTCGGAACCTGACGCTGCTGGTGACAGTATCCGCTGGCCAGTGGTAAAGCCTGACCGTGATGTTCGCGGGTTCCAATCTGTGCTTCTGGACCTTGGCGCGCGGCTGGGCCTGGGACCAATGGTGAACCCGGATGGCAGTGCGAAGTTCAAGGACTATGCCGACTATATCCAGAACCACATCCGGCGCCCCGGTGTGGGGCCCCTGATCGGCTTTCGCGGCGCAAATGGTGACCAAGAGGGACGGGGCGATGCCAATCCCGACCAGATCGCCGCCTATATCGCCAACGGCGGCTTCTATCAGGCCCATGTGCCGCCGGAAGCGGTCTTTTACAAACCCTGGAACGCCGCCTATCAGGATTGGGCCGTCAAGACCTCTTTCTACGAAAGCCCGCAGCCCTATCTCTTCAACATCTGGTCCGAACCGATGCGCAAGTTTCAGCTGGCCGCCGAGGGATTTGGGCAGATCCAGCCGCCAGACCATCTGCGTGAGCGGCTGAAAAGGGCGATGGACCCGCTGCCGGTCTGGCATCCGCCCTTTGGTGATCTGGAGGCTTCCGGCTGGGGCTATCCCATCCATGCGCTGACCCAGCGGCCGATGGACATGTATCATTCCTGGGGCAGCCAGAATGCCTGGCTGCGGCAGATCAGGGGCAAGAATTTCCTCTACCTGCCGACCAAGATCTGGGAGGAACACGCCTTCAAAGTGGGGGATTTTGCCCGTGTGACCTCGCCCTCGGGCGCTATCACGGCACCCGTGGCCCATATGGCGGCGCTGAACGAGCACACCATCTGGACATGGAACGCCATCGGCAAGCGCAAGGGCGCCTGGGCTTTGGATGACGGCGCATCCGAGGCGTCCGAGGGGTTCCTGATGAACCATCTGATCAGCGAGCTTTTGCCGGAAAAGGGCGACGGCTTGCGCTATTCCAACTCCGATCCGGTGACCGGGCAAGCGGCGTGGTTTGACCTGCGGGTGCGGATCGAGAATGTCGGGCCGAAAGCGCAGTCAGAGCCAGCTTACCCGCCAATTCCGCGGGTCGTGCCCCAGGGAAGGGACCGCGCATGACCCAGCTTCCTTCCCACACCGATAAGCAACTGGGTCTTGTCGTCGACCTTGACACCTGTGTTGGCTGTCAGGCCTGCGTCACCGCCTGCAAGGGCTGGAACGATCAGGGTCACGGGCTTTCAGACCAAAACCCATACGGCGCAGACCCTTCGGGCACGTTCCTCAACCGGGTTCACAGCTATCAGGTGCAACCGCCTGACGCCGCTGCACAAATCATCAACTTCCCCCGCTCTTGCTTGCATTGTGCGGACGCGCCCTGCGTCACCGTCTGCCCGACCGGGGCCAGTTACAAGCGGGCCGGGGATGGCATCGTGCTGGTGAACGAGGACGCCTGCATCGGCTGCGGCCTGTGCGCCTGGGCCTGTCCCTATGGCGCGCGCGAGATGGACGCGGCGGCGGGCGTCATGAAGAAATGCACGCTGTGTGTCGACCGCATCTACAACGAAAACCTGCCCGAAGAAGACCGCGAACCGGCTTGCGTGCGCACCTGCCCGACCGGCGCCCGCCATTTTGGCGATTTCGCGGACCCGGAAAGCAATGTGTCCAAACTGACGCGGGAGCGCGGCGGCTATGATCTGATGCCGATGCTGAAGACCAAACCCACCAACAAATACCTGCCCCCGCGCAAGAAGGACGCGCCGCAAGTGGCGAGCCTGCTGGCTCCATTGCTGGACATCAAGGCCACCGGCTTTGCGGGCTGGCTCGACCGGGTCTTGGGAAAGATCTGATGCAGCCCGCCCCGTCCGTCATCCTGTTCACGGTGCTGTCCGGCATGGGTTTTGGCTGTCTGGCCTTTCTGGGTCTTGGCCTGCCTGCGCCTGCGGGCTGGACCGCCTTTTTCCACTGGGGCCTTGGCTACGGCCTTGCGATCGGCGGTCTTGCAGCCTCGACCTTCCATCTGGGCAATCCGCAACGTGCCTTGCGCGCCTTCAGCCAGTGGCGGACCTCGTGGCTCAGCCGCGAGGCGTGGACATCGGTCGCGGCATTGGTCCTTTTTTCGCCCGTGGCCCTGTCAGACTGGTTGGGTTTGGGCTGGAGCCGCGCTCCGGGCCTGATCGGCGCGCTCCTGTGCTTGGCCACGGTCGGGACCACCTCGATGATCTATGGCCAGCTCAAGACCATCCCGCGCTGGAACCACTGGACCACCCCGGCGGTGTTTCTGGCCTTCATGGCCACCGGCGGCGCATTTCTGACCGGCAACCTGATGTCGCTGCCTTTCTGTGGGGTTCTCGCCGTCACTCTCGTCGCTGCGTTCCACCTTGGAGACGGCCGCTTTGCGGCGGCCGCCCAGACCATCGGCACGGCCACCGGCCTTGACCGCATCGGTGAGACGACCGTGTTCGAGCTGCCCCACACCGGCCAGAACTACTTGATGCGCGAGATGATCCACGTCGTCGCCCGCAAGCACACCGCCAAGCTGCGCATTATCGCCGTGGTCTGCGCCGCCATCCTGCCCACTTTGCCGGTGATCACGTTCCCGTCGCAGCCCATGGCCTTTGCCGTTGCCGCCCTCATCCACCTGACCGGCGCCCTTGCCGCCCGCTGGTTGTTCTTTGCCGAGGCAGAGCATGTCGTGGGCCTTTATTACGGCAAACGCTAGGGCGGATTGCGGCAGGTCATGGTGGTGCCCCTCGCATTGTGAGTGACATGGGTCCGGGGTAAGTTTGCCCCGACCAAGGAGATCACCATGAACGCCACCGACCAGCCCACCGCCATCGACCCGGTCTGCGGCATGACCGTCAAGATCACCGACACCAGCCGCAAGCATGATCATCAGGGTGTCACCTATCACTTCTGCGGCGAGAAATGCC
>JANXPK010000424.1 GCA_025357355.1 Rhodobacterales bacterium | reverse complement strand
CGCTGCCGCTGTCCGCCCGACAGGGCATGGGCCGCACGCTTGCCAAAGCCGGTCAGACCGACCATCGCCAAAGCCTCGTCCACCGCCCGCGCCTTTTCGTCCTTCGACCGCGGGTCCTTGCGCAGGCCGAACCCCACGTTCTGTTCGACAGTCAGATGCGGAAAGATCGCGTAGGACTGGAACACCATATTGGTCGGCCGCTGGTTGGCCGGCACATCGGCCATGTCCTTGCCATCCACCAGCACCACACCCGACGATATCCCCTCGAACCCGGCAATCGTGCGCAACAGCGTGGTCTTGCCGCAGCCCGACGGGCCCAGCAGCGAAAAGAACTCCCCGGCCCGGATCGGGGCCGTGATGCCGCGCAGCGCGTGATAGTCGCCAGAATATTTATGGACGTCCTTGAACTCGATCATCGTGGGTTTGTCAGACGTCACAGAAAGCCTCCGCTATCCTTGGCGCCGGTCCGGGCAATGCCGCGACGGCGGAAAAATTCGGCCAAGGACAGCAGGGTGATCGACACCCCCACCAGAACGGTCCCCAAAGCCATGATGTTGGGCACATATTTCGGAAAGCGCAGCTGACCGAAGATGTAGGTCGACAAGAGTTTCTCGCCCGAGCCAAGAAAGTTCGCCACGATGAATTCGTCAATCGCGATGGTAAAGCAGATCAGCAATGCCGAGATGATGCCGGGCATGACCAGCGGAAAGATCACCAGCATGAAGGTCGAAAACGGCCCCTCGCCCAGATCATAGGCCGCCTCTTCCAAGGACCGGTCCAGCGACTGGAACGCCGAAGTCAGGATCGCCACCGCGAACGGCGTACAGATCAGCACATCGCCCAGAATGATGGTGAAGAGCGACAGCTTGATGCCCATCGCCAACAGCACCACCAGCAGCGCCATCGCCATGATCATCTCGGGCAGCACCATCGGCAGCATGATCAGCCCCATCAGCGGCGCCGAGGCTTTGAAGTTGTACCGCGTGCTGGCGCGGGCCGCGAGCGTGCCGAGCAGCGTGGCCAACACCGAGGTCGCCGCCGCCACGATCAGACTGTTCTTCAGCGCCACGAACAACTGATCGTCGTTCCAGACGTTCTGGAACCATTGTGTCGTAAAGCCCTGCAACGGAAAGGCCACCGAGGTCGAGTTGTTGAAGGCAAAGATCGGCAGGATGATGATGGGGCAGTAAAGGAATATCAGATAAGCAATGGTATAAATGCGCAGAACCGGGATCTTCATTTCTGCCCCTTCAGATAGCGGCGGTTGAGAAACAGGAAGAGCAGGCTGACCAGCGCCACGACCAACATCGCCGTCACCGCAGTGGCCGACCCCAGGGGCTTGTTGTCGGCCTTCAGCATCTGCTTTTCGATGATGTTGGCGATCATCGGCAGCTTGCCGCCGCCAATCAGGTTGGGCGTCACATAGTCGCCGATGGTCGGGATGAACACGATCAGCACCGCCGCAATCACCCCGGTCATCGACAACGGCAGGGTGACCCGCAGGAAGGTGGTGAACCGCGTCTCGCCCAGATCCTGCCCCGCCTCCAGCAAGGACCGGTCGATCTTCTCCAGCGCCACATAGATCGGCAGGATGGCAAACGGTGCGTAAGCATGGGCCAGCGTCAGAACCATGGCCTGAATGGTGAACGTCATCTGCAAGGGATCGCTGATGATCCCTGTCCCCATCAGGATCGAGTTGATCACCCCGGTCCGCCCCAGCATCACGTTCCACATGAACACCCGGATCACGTAAGAGGTCCAGAACGGGATGGTGATCAGGAACAGCCACAACGACTTGCGCGACGCGCTGACGTTGAAGCTGACGAAATAGGCCACCGGATAGGCCAGGATCACCGTCGCCGCCGTCACGAAGGCCGACACGTACAGCGACCGCCACAACAGCGACAAGGCAATCGGATCGGTCCACGCCCCTTGATAGCTGTCAGGTGCCATTGTGCCATTGACCAGTTGCGAATGACATTCGCCGATATAGTTGCACAGCTGGAAATGCGGAACGACGGTCAAGTAGCCGTCCGTCAGCACCGAGTAGAGCAGCGTCGTGGCCAGGGGTGCCGCCAACAGCAAGATCGCGTAAAGCGCGGTCGGGCTGATCAGTGCCAGACCGCTTGCCGCCTCCGAGCCCCAGAACCGGCTGCGCCCGATCGGGCCGGGCCCGAGCGGACTGGTCCCGGACGTGCTCGGCTGGAGTGTTTCAGTCATGGCTCACCCTGTCGGCTCGTTGTTTTCAACGTTTGATCAAATAAAGCGGATTGCCCCCGTCAAAGCAACCACGAAGATCAGACTGATGTGCAACCGCCGGCTTGGCAAGCCTTTCGCTCAAAGGTTCAGCCGCTCCACCGCGATCGACCGCTTTTTCAGCTCTTCGATCAGGGCCGGCACGACCCGGCCCGCCCGCACCGCCTGTTGCAGGGCCTCGGTCAGGCTTTCCTCGCAGCCAGCCGCCGAACAGACCCGCCACACCATGCGATGGGCAGCGCCGTCCTCATACACGATCTCGGTTGTCCCCGCGCGACTGACGCGCCATCCCAGAAAATCCGCCCCGTTGCCCGGCGCGTGAAACGTTGTTTGCGTGCCCATTCGGGTCATCCTTTGTGCGAGACTGCTCTCACCTTCGATCCTGCCAATGCCCCATATGTTGGGTCAATAGGTTAAGGAAAAGTTGCACCGGGACAGCAGTTCTGCTGAGTCCTGTGGGCAACATAACCGTCCTCGCGCCGCAAACCCGCCGCATTGCCGCCACAATCGCGCCACATTCGGCCGCTCAGACCGCCATATCCGTCGGCGGATGCGCCAAAAGCTCCACCAGCACCTCCAGCCCGCGCTCGAATTCGGACCGCGCAATATGGCCCGGCACCGCCAGCCGCACCGCGTTGGGCGCCCGTCCATGCACCATGGTGTATTGATCGGCCGACCGCATCAGCACGCCGTCCTCTTCGGCCCGCTGCGCAAAGGTCGAGGCCCGCCACCCCTGCGGCATTTGCAGCCAGACAAAGGGCAGACCTGCCGACCACGACAGATCGAACGCCCCCAGCCGGTTGACCACGATCAGCAGCCGCTCTGACAGCTCTTTGGTCACCCGTTCGCGGATCGCAGCCGCCTCTCCCGACGCCAAAAGATCCAGGCACACAGCGCCGACCAGCCGCGACAGGGCGAAAAAGCTGTGCTGTGCCGCCAGCCGACCCGCCTCGCCCAGACCGCTTGGGCAGACGACATAGCCAAAGCGCAACGCCGCCGAGAATGTCTTGGACAGCGACCCCATGTACCACACCCGTTCCGGGGCCAGCGCCCGCAACGTCGGCGTGTCAGAGGCCGTGGCGGGGTAACATTCATCCTCGATGATCTGCAGATTGTGCCGCCGCGCAATGGATACAATCTCTTGCATCCGCGCCCTCGTCATCTGCGCCGTCGTGGGGTTCTGCCCGGACGGCGTCAGGCACAGAACCTGCGGCCCATACCTGCGGCAGGCCGCCTCCAGCGCGTCGGGCCGCAGACCCTCGGCGTCAAGTTCAATCCCGATGACCTCGGCCCGCGCCGCCCGCGCGGCATAGCGAAATCCCGGATAGGACAGCTCTTCAGTCAAAACCACCGGCCGGTCGCCGCGCAGGCAGCAATCGAGGATCAGCCCGATGCCGTTCTGTCCGCCATGGGTCAGCATGATGTCCTGCGGGCCAAAACTGCCCAACACCCGCGCCCGCAACCAGCCGCACACCGCCTCCCGCAAGGGCCGTTCCTCGGATTGGCTTGGATAATCAAGCCAGTCCACCGCGTTCTGCATGGCAACGCGTTGCAACGCCGCCGCAATGGCGGCACTTTGCCCGACCTCGGGCAACATGGGAGAGCGCAGGTCGACGCGGCCCGGTTCCGATCCCGTGCTGCGCTCGACAAACAAGGGCTGGCGCGGCCCGAGTTGCGGCACCCGCGCCGCCACAAAGGTGCCGCGCCCGACCGTGGCCGAAAGCAACCCCTCCTGGGTGGCAATCTGATAGGCCCGGCTGACCGTGCCCGGCGTCACCGCCAGCCGCCAGGCCAGATCGCGTACCGTGGGCAGTTGCGTGCCCTGCGGCAAGGCTCCCGAACCGATGGCCTCGCGCAATTTCCGCGCCAAAGTCAGGTACTTCGGCCCTTCGCCTTCGGTCAGTTCCGGCAGCCAAATTGTATCCATCACAATGTTCCTCTGGCGACTCAGGACTCGGTTTTGTATCCTTTCATTACCGCAATATCTAACTTGTATCAATACAATCGAGCCCGCCATGACCCAAGCGACCGCCAATGCCCTGTCCACCCACCCGCTGCCGCCGTTTTCGCGCGCGCTGTTGCGCGTGACGTTGCTGGTCGTCAGTTGGGAGATGCGTCGCCGCACTCGCAAGGATCTGCGCGGCCTTTCCGATCACATGCTTTATGACATCGGAATTGACCCGATGACCGCGTCGATCGAGACGGCCAAGCCGTTCTGGCGCCCCTGATTTTCCCCAACTGGGCCGGCTCGCCGGCCTGTATTTTTGGCTTTCAACCCAGTTTAGCCCAAAAGCCGGCGGCCTCCGTCACGCC
>JANXPK010000400.1 GCA_025357355.1 Rhodobacterales bacterium | reverse complement strand
TCGTTCTTCAAAAGCGCGCCATGCAGGCGGGGCAGGTTGGTCCTGGCATCGCGGCGCAAATCTTCGGGCGAAAGATCCTCGGCCAGCAAGAGCTTGAGCCAATCCAGCACCTCGGAAGTCGAAGGCTTTTTCTTCAGCCCCGCCGTCTCGCGCACTTCGAAGAACTGGGCCAGGGCGGTGGCCAGGAGCTTGTCCTTGATGTCGGGAAAATGCACCCGGACGATGGCGGCAAGGGTTTCGGCATCGGGAAAACGGATGAAGTGGAAGAAACAACGCCGCAAGAAGGCATCGGGCAGTTCCTTTTCATTGTTTGACGTGATGATGACCACAGGACGGTGCTGCGCCCGGATGGTCTCGCCGGTCTCGTAGATGTGGAACTCCATCCGGTCGAGTTCCAGCAACAGGTCGTTCGGAAACTCGATATCGGCCTTGTCGATCTCGTCGATCAGCAGCACGACTTTGCCCGCAGCCTCGAATGCCTGCCACAGTTTGCCCTTGCGGATGTAGTTGCGCACGTCATGCACCCGCGCCTCACCCAGCTGGCTGTCGCGCAGGCGGCTGACGGCATCATAGTCGTAAAGGCCCTGTTGCGCCTTGGTGGTTGACTTCACATGCCACTCGATCAACGGCAGATTGAGGGCGGTCGCCACTTGCCGCGCCAGTTCAGTCTTGCCGGTGCCCGGCTCGCCTTTGACCAGCAAGGGGCGCTCCAGTGTCACGGCGGCGTTGACGGCGACTGCAAGATCATCTGACGCCACGTAAGTTGCGGTTGTCGAGAATTGCATTGGAAACTCAAGGCTCTGTAGGGGCGCAAAGTGCAAGCTTAGTCTTGCCTCGAAATTGTCGCAACCGCTAGTGACAATGGATTGGCAATGGGCTAATGGACCGGCCAACAGGGGCGCTTGCTGTATTGCAAACCTGACGCAAGCGACCAACGGATTGGAGTGTGCTGCGATGAAGGCCGAAATTTTCCTTCCAGACGATTACCGCCCGGCTGAAGACGAACCTTTCATGAATGACCGGCAACTGGAATATTTCCGCCGCAAGCTTTTGGTCTGGAAGCAGGAACTTTTGGATCAAAGTGCCGAGACCATCGACAATCTGCAAGACAGCGGCCGCAACGTGCCCGACATCGCAGACCGTGCGTCGGAAGAGACCGATCGCGCGCTGGAACTGA
>JANXPK010000339.1 GCA_025357355.1 Rhodobacterales bacterium | reverse complement strand
CAGCCGTGCTGACGGCAGCTGTGACCGTGGCCACGTTGGACGAAACCTCACCTAGAAGACGGTCATCCAGAAGCCCGGTCGCCGCGAGCAAAGTCGCTGTGGCCGCCCCTGACGTATAGGCTGTGACCCGGGCGCGGATTTTGGCAAACCCGGCACAGGCCGCCACCCACGCGCCCGCTGCCGCACCTGCGACCGCCGCCAAGTAGGAGCCGCCTGCAATCTGGCGTACCGCCAGCAGGGTCCAGTTTGTGCCATCGACTGATCCTGCCACCTCAACGGTAAGGTTGAAGGTGCCGCGCATATCGAGGGCCACGGTCGATGCGCCATCGGCATTGATCACGATCTCGGCGTTCAGCGCGCCCAGCGCTCCGGACCCTGCGATGTTCTCGCGCGGGTGCAGGGTGCCGGTGGAAAGGTCGCGGGACAGTTTGGCCATCAGTTTGCACTCCAGTTGATTTTGACCGCACCCGAGGTCGGGTCGGAAAAGGTGGCGTTGAGGGTGATCTGGTCGGTTCCCGGCTCGGCCCAGAGGGTGACGAGGTCGAGGAGGTCCGGGCTGTTTTCGTCGGCATCAAGTGAGGGTGCCAACGAGACGGTGATGACGGAGGTCGGGGCGATGCCTGGGGCGGAAATAATTGACGATGCCTCAAGTGCATTGTCGGCAACCGCCAGCAGCCCGGTGCCGGTCAGCGGCCCCAAGTTGAAATCCACCCCGTCCGCCCGCGCCCGCAGGCGCTGTGCGGTGGTGTTGAGCCAGATCCAGCCATCGGCGCGTCCGGAAGGATCAGCCGCCAAGCCGCCCAGAACTACACCCTGCGGCAAGGTGGGGCGTCCTGTGGCGCGATCTATGGTCAGGCCAGTGTTCCAGGTCGATCCATCCGGGCTGACCTTGAAGCTGAAATCGTCGCTGCCCAGCAAGCCGATCAGCGCGCGGGCGGAAAATCCGGTCTTGAAGGCAAAGGCGGCATCATTGGCTGCGGCGGCCTTGTTGACCGTCACCTCAATCCCGGTGCCTGCGTTGTTCAACAGAACAGCGGGGGCGTTCACCGACAGGCGATTGGTGGCGTCCGCCGTCGCCCCACCTAGCCCGAGCAACTGCGCCGTCAGATTGGCCTGTGGCATCCCGACCACCGTCACCGCATTGGCGAAAGTGACGGTCGGCGTGTTCACCACCGTCGTGCCACCCGCGCCTGCGGTGGCGGACCCGATATTGACGACGGTGTTAGATCCCGATGCGCCGCCGGTGCCGAGGTTGACGGTCTTGGTGACGCCGGTGGTCGTGGCCCCAGTCCCCAAACCATACGTCGCGGTTGCAGCGGACGTGCCGATGGTCGCTGTCGCCCCCGATGCGGTCAGCGTGCCCGAAAAGGTCTTGTTTCCTGAAAACGTCTGCGTCCCGGCGAGAATGGCCAATTCGCTGGAAGTGTTCGGCAGCGTGAAGGTCCGCGTGGTGGCCGTGCTGATCCCCGAAAGTGAAAACAGCGCCCGCTTGGTGGGATCGGCGTCATTCACCAGGCTGAAGATGGCATCCGAGACATCCTGCGGTACGCCGACCAGCTTCCAGATCGTCCCGGTCCAAACTGCGCAAGTGGCCTCGTCGGCGATCCATGCCAGCCAGCCGGGGCGCGGCACGAGGCGCATCCAGACACCATCGACCCAAGTCGTCACGTTCAGATCCCAGCCAGCCCAAAGACCCGTCGCGCCAGAAGCCACGATGTAGCGGTCCCCATCGACGGGGGAAGCTGGCGGGGCCGTCAGATCCCGGTCCAGCACTGACAGATGGACCACAGCGTCTAGCAGACGCAGCGCTTCGTTGTGGGTGACATGCTTTTGGGCCTGCGCCGCCAGAATATAAGGCAGCAGCAGGTGCGGGGAGATATCGGCCATTTCTTCGTCTTTCTGGGGGCTGCCTTCAGAAGTTGAGGGTGACCGAGCGCACTGCACCCCGGCCGATCAGGGCGGAGAGCTGGTAGATACGAATGTTGAGGCTGCCACCGGGGCCGAGCAGCGCGCCCCAATCGGCGATCTGCTGGGCGGCGGTGTAGAGAGCGTTCGTCGCGCTGGCTGTCAGCGTGCGCTTGACGGCCGGTCCATCACGGATTTCCACGTCATAGGCCTCGCTGTCTTCCGCCAATGGCACATCGCCCACGCCCCAGGTATCGGCGGCCAGCGACCGTGACCGGCGGGTCCAGCGGATCGTCAGATCGCCGGGGCCGCGCGCGATGCGCCACGGCTGTTCGACATGCGCGACCGAGAATGGCCGCAGCCCAGCGCCCGCTGGCGTGAAACTCGCCGCGACATAGGTTTCGTCGCTGACCGGGCGCGAGGCTGGGCCCACACGCCAGTTCCACGGCAGACCGAGA
>JANXPK010000328.1 GCA_025357355.1 Rhodobacterales bacterium | reverse complement strand
GCCAACGGCGCCACGGGTCAGCACAGTCAACAGGGCATCGGCATGATCCTCGACATAAAGCCAGTCGCGCACGTTCTCGCCGCGCCCGTAAACCGGGATGGGCTTGCCCGCCAAGGCGTTCAGAATGGCCACCGGGATCAGCTTTTCAGGAAAGTGGAAGGGGCCGTAATTGTTGGAACAATTTGTCATCACCACCGGCAAGCCGTAAGTCTCGCCCCAGGCGCGCACCAGATGATCAGAGGCGGCCTTGGACGCCGAATAGGGACTGCGGGGGTCGTAGGAACTGGCTTCGGTGAATTTGCCTTCGTCCCCGAGAGACCCGAACACCTCGTCGGTCGAGATATGGTGAAACCGGAACCCGGTGGGGCGACCGGTGCGGACCCAGTGGGCGCGCGCAGCCTCCAGCAGGTTGAAGGTGCCGGTGATGTTTGTGTCAATGAAGTCGGCAGGTCCGTCGATGGAGCGGTCGACGTGGCTTTCGGCGGCAAGGTGCATGACGGCGTCGGGGGCGTGCAGGGCGAAGATACGGTCAAGGGCGGCGCGGTCACGAATGTCGGCCTGCTCGAAGCTGTAAAGGTTCGACTGCGCCACAGAGGCCACGTTGTCCAGGCATGCGGCATAGGTCAGCGCGTCAAGGTTGATGACCTCGTGCCCGCGCGCCACCGCC
The DNA here is from genome assembly GCA_025357355.1 of Rhodobacterales bacterium. Taxonomy (GTDB): domain Bacteria; phylum Pseudomonadota; class Alphaproteobacteria; order Rhodobacterales; family Rhodobacteraceae; genus Stagnihabitans. The sequence continues at coordinate 1,004 of JANXPK010000328.1, read as the reverse complement.
AGCCGCACCACGGCCGAGCCGATGAAGCCAGCGCCGCCGGTGACCAACAGCTTCATGACGCACTCCACACAAAGGGCGAGGTGAGGTCGCACAGGAACGGGGCGGCGGCGTCCTTGGCCGAAAGCACCGGGTCGGCCACAGCCCAGTCTATGCCGATGTCGGGGTCGTTCCAGCGGACGGCGCCGTCACAGTCGGACGCATAAACGTCCGAACATTTGTATTGCACCTCGGTGTCCGGCAGGCGGGTGACAAAGCCGTGCAGAAACCCTTTGGGCACCAGGAGTTGTCGTGCGTTTTCCGGGGTCAGATCGGTCCCGACCGATTTGCCGAAGGTCGGCGAGCCGCGACGGAAGTCCACGGCCACATCGAAAATGGCCCCGCGCGTGCAACGCACCAGCTTGTCCTGGGCATGCGGCGGCCGTTGGTAATGCAGGCCGCGCACGGTTCCGACCTTGGCCGACATCGAATGGTTGTCCTGCACCCAGTCCACGACAATCCCCGCCGCCTGCATCCGGGGCGCGTTGAAGGTTTCACTGAACCAGCCCCGGTCATCGCCAAAGCGCGCGGGCGTCAGGATCAATACACCGGGCAACAAGGTGGGCTCAATCTTCATGACCGCAGTCTTTAGGGCGTCTGGCAGATTTGCCAAGGGCTTTGTGCAACGAGGCGGCATTGTTAAGGCAATGAAATCCGCAGCACCCCCTTGGCCTTTCACAGGCTCGCGCGCATATAGAGGCGGATCGTGCTGCCGATGAGGATGCGATGTTCGGAACTGTTGAAAAGACGCAAGCCCCCGCCGATCTGATCAAGGACGGCTCTGAGGCCAGCTTCATGAAGGACGTGATCGAAACCAGCCAGACCGTGCCGGTCATCGTCGATTTCTGGGCGCCGTGGTGCGGGCCGTGCAAGACGCTGGGACCGGCGCTGGAGGCGGCGGTGACGGCGGCCAAAGGCAAGGTGAAGCTGGTCAAGATCGACGTCGACAAGGCGCAGATGCTGGCGGG
>JANXPK010000307.1 GCA_025357355.1 Rhodobacterales bacterium | reverse complement strand
GTCAGCGGCAATGGCGTCACCGTCGTCGGCTACACTGATTTCCCGAGCCGGATGGCCGCACAGGCATCGACGCTTTATTCCACCAATATCAGGAACATGCTGACCGATCTTACCCCAAAGAAGGACGGCGTGATCAACCAGAACATGGAAGATGACGTGATCCGCGGCTCAACCGTGACCTATGCCGGGGCCATCACCTTCCCTCCGCCGCCGCCCAAAATTGCGGCGATTGCGGTGCAAAAACCCAAGGAAAAGGTCAAGGAGCTGACACCTGAGGAAAAGCGCGCGGCAGAGGCGGCGGCGTTCCGGGCGCAGACCCGCTCCCAAGTGGTGCTGCTGGTCATCGGCGGGCTGATCATGGCGCTGATCGGGGCTTATGCGCCCACGGCTTTCATGGGGCACTTCATTGTCTTCGTGCTGGCGGTCTTTGTCGGCTTTCAGGTCATCTGGGGGGTCAGCCACGCGCTGCACACCCCCTTGATGGCCATAACCAACGCCATTTCGGGCATCATCGTGCTGGGGGCGCTGTTGCAGATAGGCTCGGGCGGCTGGCTGATCCCGGCGCTGGCGGCCGTTGCAGTGATGATCGCCACCATCAACATCGTCGGTGGCTTCATGGTCACCCGGCGCATGTTGCAGATGTTCCAGAAGTCGTGAGGGGCTGACCATGTCATTCGGAATTCAGACGGCGGCCTATATCGCGGCTTCGGTGCTGTTCATCCTCGCATTGGGCGGGTTGTCGGGACAGGAAAGCGCCAAGCGGGCGGTGTGGTACGGCATTGTCGGCATGGCGCTGGCGGTGCTAGCAACGGTGACGCAGGTGCCGGTGTCGGTGCTGCTGGTCGGGGCGCTCGTGGTGGGCGCGGGCATCGGGATCGTCCTGGCCTCGCGGGTCGAGATGACCGGCATGCCGCAGATGGTGGCAATGCTGCATTCGTTCGTCGGGATGGCGGCGGTGCTGATCGGGTTGAACTCGGATCTTGGCCCGCACACGCTGGCCGGGGCTGAGGAAATCATCCATGAGGCTGAGATTTTCCTCGGCGTGTTCATCGGGGCTGTGACCTTTACCGGATCGGTTGTCGCCTATGGCAAGCTGGCGGGCCGGATCAGCGGCAAGGCGTTGATCCTGCCAGGACGGCATCTGTTCAACATCGTCATGGCCGTGGCGGCTGTCGGGTTGATGGCGCTGTACATGGATCACGCCGGGTCGTGGACGCTGTATCTGATGACGCTGATCGCCTTTGTGATCGGGGCACATCTGGTGATGGCGATCGGCGGGGCGGACATGCCGGTCGTGGTGTCGATGCTGAACAGCTATTCCGGCTGGGCGGCGGCGGCGACCGGGTTCCTTCTGGGCAACGATCTGTTGATCGTGACCGGGGCCCTGGTCGGCTCGTCCGGTGCGATC
>JANXPK010000026.1 GCA_025357355.1 Rhodobacterales bacterium | reverse complement strand
CATCTCGCCTTTGCCCCACCAGCCCAGGCCGCGCGTCGCCTCAAGATGGGCGAACGTGGCCTGGCGGGCAGCCAGGCGAAAGCTCAGGTCGGTCGGCATGCCTTGAACGAAATTCTCGGTCTGATGATGGATGATGCCATGGATGTTGCGAAAACCAACGTTCAGCAGGGCGGCGAACAGGTTCTGGGCGAAGGGCAGAAAGCTTGCCGCCTCGACATGCAGCGTCCCCGTACCCGCTGGCCCCGCCACGGCGTGCGAGGCGGCGCCATAGGCAAAGGACGGCAGCAGGATCAGCCGTTCGGGCGCCTCTGCTTCCAGCCGTTCGACGCAGCGCGTGACGGCCAACAGGTCCACCCCGACCGGCAGATGCTCGCCGTGATATTCCTGCACGCCGATCGGCAGCACGGCGGGAGTATTTGCGGCGATGGCCGCGCGGATCTGGTGGGGACGCATCAGTTCAAGACGCATCATGCAACTCCGCTGCCAGGTCTTTGGTTTGCTCATAAAGTCTGCGGAACAACGGGTACTGCCGGGCATAAACCGCATGCGCCTCGGCCTGCACCACCTCTGCCACCGGGTTCCAGCGGTCAATCTCGGCCACCACGCCAATCGCCCGCGCCGCAAGGTAGGCGTCGCCGAACGCAGCGCCCATCGTGATCCGCGCCACGATCTGATCAAGGCCCGTCAGATCCGAGGTCGCCTGCAACCAGGGCCGGTTCTTGGTGCCGCCGCCCACTGCCAGCACGCGCTTTGGTTCCGCCCCGGCCTCGGCAATAGTCTCAATGATATGCCGGGTGGCCGCAGCGATACCTTCCAGCGCCGCCCGGTACATGTCGCCCCGACCATGCGTCAGGTTCAGGCCAAAGAACGCGCCACTGGCAAGCGGGTTGTGGATCGGCGTCCGTTCGCCCGAGAAATAGGGCAGGCACAGCAACCCGTTCGCTCCGGGCGGCGAGGCCAGCGCCTCGGCGGTCAGGGTGGCAAAGGCGGTCTCGTGCGGCAATTCGCGGGCAAATTGGTCGCGAAACCAATGGGTCAGCGTCCCCGAAGTTGCCAGTCCCGCCATCGCCGCGTGCTGGCCGGGATAAAGCCACGGCGCGTGCCACAGGCGCGGGTCGGTCAGGCGGCGGTCGGTCACCTCGATGATGAAGATGGTGCTGCCATACATCATCATCATGTCGCCCGGCCCCGCCACCCCCACCGACACCGCCTCGGACGCCGCATCAATGGTGCCACAGGTCACCGGCGTCCCTGCCGCCAAGCCTGTTTCCAAAGCCGCCCAAGCCGTCACCTGCCCTGCAATCTCGCCCGACCACATCAGCCGCGGCAGCATCGCCCGCCCGCAGATATCTCCAAGGTCACACCAGTCCTGCGCCTCGATGTCGTAAAGCGGGGTGAAATTGGCCGCCGTGTAGTGGTCGATCACGCATTCCCCAGTCAGCCGCTGGGTCAAAAACGTCGTCGCCGTGACCACCTTTGCCGTTCGCCCCCACAGGTCGGGATGGTTCCTTCGCAGCCACAGGATCTTTGGCCCCACCGATTGCGAGGTCAGCGCATTGCCGCACCGCGCCAGGATCACATCGTCGCCCAACGCCTGGTTCAGAAGAGCAATCTCGGCACTGGCCCTGGTATCGACGCCGTAAAGAACGCCATTCATCAACGGGCGGCCCGTCGCATCCAGCGGCAACATGCAAGGGCCAATGGCCGAACAGGCCACGGCCTTGATCTCTTCAGACTTTACTTTTGCTGTCGCCAGCAACTTTTTGGTAATAAATACAAAATCGCCCCACCAATCCTGTTCCGCCCGATGCTCGGCCCAACCGGCTCGCGGCACGATCATCTCGTGCGCCCGTGTCGCCTGCGCCACCACGGTGCCCGCGAAATCCACCAGCACGCCCTTGCTTTCGAAGGTGCCGATATCGACTCCCAGCGTGTACATCAGCCGCGCTCCAACCGCATCCCAACCGGAATGCTGGCCACGGCGGCCAGCAGCAACTGGGCCAGCGCGTCAAGATCGGTCAGGTCGCAGGATTCCACCGCCGAATGCGAATACCGCATCGGAAAGCCGACATCGAGCGCCGCAACCCCCACCCCCAGCGTCTGCACATCGCTGAGGTCGGTCAGCACCCCGACCTGAGCAGAGCGTTGCAACGCCAACCCCTCTGCCGCCGCCGTCTCTTCTATCAGCCGGACCAGTGCGGGGTGCGGGATCACCCCGTTCAGGGTGCCGCGACCGTGAAAGGAATACAGACTGATCCCCGGCCCGCCCCCCAGCACCATCTCGCC
>JANXPK010000280.1 GCA_025357355.1 Rhodobacterales bacterium | reverse complement strand
GTCGGCGGCTTTGCTGGCAACCTGACCTACTTGGTGTTCTCGCAGCTCAACGACGCCACCGATGTCGGCATGGCGGCCGCCGGTGGGCTGGTGGCGGTGGTACTGGCCAATATCGTTTCCGCCTTCCTCGTCCGCCTTGTCGGCAAAAATCTGGAGGCCTGAGCCATGGCACGCAAGCAATCCACCCGCCGCACCCTTGGCATCTCGCTTCTGGCTTGGGTCATCGGTCTGATCCTGTTCTTTCCGATCTTCTGGACCGCCGTCGCCGCCTTCAAGTCGGAAAGCGACGCCTATACCCTGCCGCAGAACTTTCTGACCACGCCGTGGACGCTGGAAAACTTTGGCATCGTGCAGGAACGTTCGGACTACGTGCGGTATGTGTTCAACACCAGCGTCATCGTCATCTTGTCAACGCTGTTCGGCCTGCTCTTGGCCATTCCCGCCGCTTGGTCGATGGCCTTTGCACCCTCGCCGGTGTCAAGCAGCAAGATCAGCGGCTGGGCCTGGCTCGGCATTATCTTCGGCTGCGCGGCCTTATGTTTCGGGGTGCTTTACGCCTATGACTGGAAGCCCAACAACGCGGCCTTGGGCATCGTGCTGCTCTTGATCTTCGTGCTGCCCGCCTCGCTGTGGGCGTGGAGCCGCAATACCAAGGACACGCTTCTGTGGATGCTGTCCACCAAGATGATGCCGCCCGCAGGCGCCCTGATCCCGATCTACCTGATCTTCAACCGCAACGGACTGGTGTTCAAGGACTGGGGCTGGGCCAACTGGTCGGACTACAACATCATGGACAGCTTCTGGGGCATGGTTCCCCTTATGACCATGCTGAACCTGCCGATCCTGATCTGGATGCTGTTCACCTATTTCAAGGAAATCCCGGTCGGCATTCTTGAGGCAGCCCGCATGGATGGCGCCTCGCTGTGGAACGAGCTTGCCCATGTGTTGACGCCGATGGCGCTGCCAGGCATTGCCTCGACCTGCCTGCTGAATTTGATCCTGTCGTGGAACGAGGCGTTCTGGACGTTGAACCTGACCAACAAGTTCGCCGCCCCGCTGTCCTTCTTCATCTCGGAATATTCCAGCCCGGAGGGCCAGTTCTGGGCAAAACTGTCGGCGGCCTCGATCATGGCCATCGCGCCAATTCTCATCATCGGCTGGTTCAGCCAGAAACAACTCGTCCGTGGCCTGACCTTTGGCGCGGTGAAGTGAGGGACACATGGGCAAGATCGTTCTGAAATCCGTCCGCAAGGCCTTTGGCGAAGTTGCCGTCATTCCCAAGATCGACCTGACCATCGACAATGGTGACTTCGTGGTCTTTGTCGGCCCCTCGGGCTGCGGCAAATCCACGCTGTTGCGCCTGATCGCGGGGCTGGAGGATACCACGTCCGGCACCATCGAGATTGATGGCATGGACGCTACCGACCTGCCGCCTGCCAAGCGTGGTCTGGCGATGGTGTTTCAGTCCTACGCGCTTTACCCGCACATGTCGGTCCGCAAGAACATCGCCTTTCCGCTGAAGATGGCGGGGATGGATCCGGCGCAGGCCGCGCAAAAGGTGGATGCCGCCGCGAAAGTGCTGAACCTTGGCGCCTATCTTGACCGTCGCCCCGGCCAGTTGTCGGGCGGCCAGCGTCAGCGCGTCGCCATCGGCCGCGCCATCGTGCGGGAACCGAAGGCGTTTCTGTTCGACGAACCCCTGTCGAACCTTGATGCCGCCTTGCGCGTCTCGATGCGGCAGGAAATCACCGAACTGCACCATACGCTCAAGACCACGATGATCTATGTGACGCACGATCAGGTCGAGGCGATGACGATGGCCGACAAGATCGTCGTGCTGAACGCCGGCAACATCGAGCAGGTGGGCTCGCCACTGGAGCTGTACAACCACCCGGCCAACACCTTCGTCGCAGGCTTCATCGGCAGCCCCAAGATGAATCTGATCGAAGGCGCAGAGGCCACCAAGCTAGGCGCCACGACCATCGGCGTGCGGCCCGAACATCTGAATGTGGTGTCAGCGGGCGGCTGGGCGGGCGTTGTGGTGCTGTCCGAACATCTGGGATCGGACACCTACCTCAAGGTCGAAACCGATGTCGTAGGCACGATTACAGTGCGGGCAGGTGGCGAGGTCACGTTCAAACACGGCGACACGGTGCAACTGGCCCCGCAAGCAGGCAAAGTTCACCGCTTTGGTGCCGACGGAAGGGTCTTTCCATGAGGCTACAAGGCAAATGCGCGCTGATCACCGGGGCGGCGCGCGGCATCGGCTTTGACTTTGCCCGCGCCTATATAGCCGAAGGTGCGACGGTGACGCTGAGCGATGTCAACGCCGCCGCCTTGCAAAGGGCCGTGGCCGAGCTTGGGCCCCAGGCCCGCGCCCAGGTGATCGACGTCACCGATCAGGCCTCGATCAACGCTGGTTTTGCCGCCGCCATCGCGGATATGGGCCGCCTTGACATCCTGATCAACAACGCCGCCCTCTTTGATGCAGCCCCAGTTGTCGAGATCACCCGCGCCTCTTATGACACGCTTTTCGCCGTCAATGTGGCAGGCACCCTGTTCTGCCTGCAAGCCGCCGCCCGCCACATGATCGCCCAAGGCAGTGGCAAGATCATCAACATGGCCTCGCAGGCCGGCCGACGCGGCGAAGGACTGGTCGCAGTCTACTGCGCCAGCAAGGCCGCCGTGATCAGCCTGACCCAGTCGGCCGGGCTTGACCTGATCAAGCACGGCATCAACGTCAACGCCATCGCCCCGGGCGTGGTAGACGGCGCGCATTGGGACGGGGTGGACGCCAAATTCGCCCACTATGAACATCGCCCCCCAGGCGAAAAGAAACGCCTAGTCGGCGCCGCGGTGCCGAGCGGCCGGATGGCTACTCCGCAAGACCTGACCGGCATGGCGATATTCCTCGCCACACCGGAAGCCGATTACATCGTCGCCCAATGCTACGGCGTGGACGGCGGCAACTGGATGGCCTGACATGAATACCGCCGCTTTGCCCGCCTACGACCGCAAGTCACTCAAGCCGGGCATCGTCCACATTGGCCTCGGCAACTTCCACCGCGCCCATATGGCGGTCTATCTTGATGACCTGTTCGCACTGGGTGAGGGTCACGATTGGGCCATCCTGGGCGCTGGCGTGCGCGCCACGGATGCGCGGATGCGCGACGCCCTGATGGCCCAAGATTGCCTGTCCACCGTGATCGAACTTGACCCCACGGGCCGCCGTGCCCGCCGCATCGGCGCGATGACGGGGTTCATCGAGGTTCGCGATGACAACGCCGCCCTGATCGCCGCAATGTCCGATCCTGCCATCCGCATCGTCTCGCTTACCGTGACCGAGGGCGGTTACTATGTCGATGCGGCCACCGGCAGCTTTGATCCCAGGGCTGCCGAGATAGTGGCGGATGCAAAGGCACCCTCCCGCCCCCGCACCGCCTTTGGTGCCATCCTTGCTGCGTTGCGCTTGCGTCGTACGGCAGGGGTGGTGCCCTTTACCGTGATGTCCTGCGACAATCTGCCGGGCAATGGTCTGGTCACCCACAACGCCGTTGTCGGCCTTGCCCACCTGTCCGATCCCGCCTTTGCCGATTGGGTTGCAGCCAACGTCGCCTTTCCCAACGGCATGGTCGACCGCATCACCCCCGCCACCGGCCCGCGCGAACGCGCCATGGCCGCCGAGTTCGGTCTGGACGATGATCCGGTTCCCGTGACCTGCGAGCCGTTCCGGCAATGGGTGCTGGAGGATAACTTTCCCGCAGGTCGCCCGGCGCTTGAAAAGGTCGGGGTCACCTTCACCGCCCATGTCCATGAATTCGAGACGATGAAGATCCGCATTCTGAACGGCGGCCACGCCATCATCGCCTATCCTGGTGGGTTGAAGGGGATTGAGTATGTCCACGAGGACATGGCCGACCCCACCATCCGCACCTTTCTTGACGCCGTCGAGACCCGCGAGATCCTGCCCATCGTGCCGCCGGTTCCCGGTCAGGACCTCATGGACTACAAGGCTCTGGTCATCGAGCGTTTCTCTAACCCCGAGGTTGCCGACACCGTCCGCCGCCTGTGTCTGGACGGTTCCAACCGCCAACCCAAGTTCATCATCCCCTCGATTCGCGACGTGTTGGCGGCAGGTGGCAGTGCCGAGGGACTGACATTGCTGTCCGCCATCTGGTGTCGCTATTGTGCCGGGACCGACGAAAAGGGTGCGGTGATTGCGCCGAACGATCCCAATTGGGACGTGTTGCACCAGCGCGCCCTTGCGGCCCGCCGCGATCCCGCGCAATGGATCTCCATGACCGAGATTTATGGCGATCTGGCCCTGCATCAGGGTTTTGCCGCCCGCTTTGCCGAAAATCTGGCCTATCTCTGGGCCAACGGGGTCGAGGCCGCTATGCAGCGCTATCTGGCCGGCTGATTCGCCCGCCTCCGACGGCCGCCGGGACACCAGTGGTCGAGGGCGCCGAGGTCGGCAGCCCCCGCATCACCCGCACCGCCAGATAGGCAAAGGCCTGCGCCTCCAGCATGTCGCCGTTCAGCCCCGCCGCCTCAATCGGGGCAACCCCGGGCAAGCGGGCGGCGAGTTCCGCCATCATCGCCGCATTGTGCCGCCCGCCGCCAGTGACCAGCATCCGGCTGACCGGCGCCGGAAAATGTTCCGCCCCCCACGCTACGGCGGCGGCAGCGGCAGCGGACAACGTCGCCGCGGCATCGGGGTCGGACAGTTGAGAAACCTGATCAAGAAGCAGACGGAAGTCATTGCGATCCGACGATTTCGGCGGCATCCGGTGGAAATATGGCAGCGCCAGAAACCGCGCCAGCACCGCCGCATCCACCTGGCCCTGCAACGCCAAAGCCCCGCCCTCATCCTGCACGATACCGCGCCGCGCCTGCATCAGATCGTTGACCGGCGCATTGGCGGGTCCGGTATCAAAGGCCAGCAGTGCCCCCCTGTCCTCGGGTCGCGCAACCCAAGGATTGATCCACGTCACATTGCCGACACCGCCAAGATTGAGCATTGCCAGCGGCTCCGTAGCGCCGATGAACCGCGCCAGCGCGTAGTGAAAGAATGGCGCCAGCGGCGCGCCCTGCCCACCCATCTCGACATCGGTGCTGCGGAAATCCCAAACCGTGGTTACCCCCAAAGCCTGGGACAACAGCGCCCCGTCCCCGGCCTGATGCGTGCCCCGCCCCCCTGGCTCGTGCGCCAGAGTTTGGCCATGAAACCCAATGACTTCCGCCCCGCTGAACCGGCTCAGCACCTCCACATGCGCCGTCTCCACTACTTCCGCCGCCTCAGCCACCCCCGGCTCCTTCGGCCATCGACCCAGCGCCGACCGGATCACCTGCCGTTCCGCCGCAGAATAGGGCCGATAGGCATGGGGACCAAACTCGAACACCGTCTCGCCGTCAGTCAGCACCATGGCGGCATCGACACCGTCCAGCGAGGTGCCCGACATCGCGCCCAAGGCCCAAATCGCCCGCTTCCCCTTCATGCCCCGCCCCGCTATACCCCTGCCACCTTAATGCACGAGGCCATCATGACCTACCATCCGAAATCAGATTTCCTGCGCGTGATGCAGGAACGCGGCTTTGTCGCGGATTGCACGGATTATCAAGAACTTGACGCGGCCTTGCTGCACGGCGTGGTGCCCGCCTATATCGGCTATGACGCCACCGCCGCCAGCCTGCATGTCGGGCATCTGATGAACATCATGGCATTGCGCTGGTTGCAGAAATGCGGCCACAAGCCGATAACGCTGATGGGCGGCGGCACCACCAAGATCGGCGACCCGTCGTTCCGCGCCGAGGAACGCCCGCTGCTGACCGCCCAGAAAATCGACGAGAACATCGCCGGTCTGCAAAAGGTCTTTGCCCGCTACCTTTCGTATGGTGACGGCGCCAACGATGCCATCATGCTCAACAACTCCGAATGGCTGGACCGACTCAACTACCTTGATTTCCTGCGCGACATCGGGCGGCATTTCTCGGTCAACCGGATGCTCGGCTTTGAATCCGTCAAGTCGCGGCTGGACCGCGAGCAAAGCCTGTCCTTCCTCGAATTCAACTACATGATCTTGCAAGCCTATGATTTTCTTGAAATCCATCGGCGCTATGGCTGCCTGTTGCAGATGGGCGGGTCGGATCAGTGGGGCAATATCGTGGGCGGCGTCGACCTGACGCGGCGGGTGGTGGACGATGAAATCTTCGGATTGACCACGCCTTTGCTGACAATGTCGGACGGTCGGAAGATGGGAAAATCGCTGGGCGGGGCCGTATGGCTGAACGCCGACATGCTGTCGCCCTACGAATTCTGGCAGTTTTGGCGCAATGTTCCAGATGCCGATGTTGGCAAGTTCTTGAAAATATTCACTGAATTGCCGGTTGAGGAGTGCGACCGCCTTGGCGCTCTGCACGGATCGGAGATCAACGCGGCCAAGATCACCCTGGCCAACATCGCCACGACGCTTTTGCACGGGGCCGAGGCAGCGGTGGCGGCGGAGGCGACGGCGCGGGAGGTTTTTGAAAAGGGTGGCGTCGGGGATGATCTTCCGACCTTGAAGCTTTCGGTGAAGGACATCGCCGAAGGCCTTACAATCGCACAGCTTTTTGTCCGGACTGGATTGGCGGCGACCGGCAAGGAGGCCAAGCGGCTGATCCTGGAAGGCGGGGCGCGGATGAATGACGCGGTGGTGATCGATGCCGGTCTGCGGATTGGGGCGGGTGAGTTGATCGATCCCTTAAAGCTGACGGCGGGCAAGAAGCGCCATGCGCTGGTGATACTGGACTGAGGGTCCGGTCTGGCCAAGCCCTTGAGTTCGCAGTGTTAACTGGCCTGATTAACCAAAGATGAACGACCTACAAACCACCTACATTCTGCCTACATTGCCTCTACACTTGCGGTGAGATTTTCGGCCCCAGGACCGCGTTAACCATAGGCTTGCGAATC
>JANXPK010000241.1 GCA_025357355.1 Rhodobacterales bacterium | reverse complement strand
AGGCCTGCGCCGCCTTGGCGTTGGTGGCATAGGTCGCGGCATGGTCGGGGTCCTGTGCCGACAGCACCGACGCGATGGTGCCGAGCCAGGCCGCACCGTTGGTGGGATCGGTCCAGGCATGGGGGTCAATGCCGCCATCCGCAAAGCTGCGCAGCCGCCCGCCACCGTCGTGCAGCAACGCCACCACCCGGGCTTGCGGCGCCAATGTCGCAATGGCGCTGCCCAAGGCCGGCATCAGCTCGGGTCCATCCCAGATCACCACGTCGGCCCCGGCCAAAAGCTGGGCCTGACTGGGGCGCAACTGGAAACCATGCGGGTCGCCGCCCATCGGCAACAGGGCTGTGGGCGTGCCGACCCCATTCATCACCTGCAGTACCAGCGACTGGATCGGTCCGAAATCGGTCACCACTCGGGGAACCTCGGCGCGCAACGGCGCGGCCATGGCCAATAGCAGGATCGTCGTCCCAAAACGCATAAGTTCCACCTTCCCTTGCGCGAAATGCCGGGATATAGCGTTACAGTATAACATGTCAACTCTGCCACTCGGAACCGCCATGCCCGATGATCACAGCGACCCGGATCTGGCCTTTGCCCCGCATGACCACGCCCGCTGTGCCGGTGACGCGATGGCGCGGGCTGAGACAAGTCTGGCGCTGGGTGGCCAGCGGCTGACAGCAGTGCGACGGCGCACCTTGCAGATACTCCTCGAAAGCCATCGGGCCTTGGGCGCCTATGAGGTGCTGGACCGTCTGGTCGCGGATGGCTACGGCAACCAGCCGCCCGTCGCCTACCGCGCGCTCGAATTTCTGGAAGAGCAGGGGCTCGTCCACCGCATCCGCCGCCTGAACGCCTTCACCGCCTGCATGCACCCTGGCGAGGTTCACGCCCCGGCCTTCCTGATCTGCCGCGCCTGTCATGCCGTGGCCGAAGCACCCGCCGGCACCCTTGGCGCTGCGCTTCAGGCCGCCGCCGACACGCTGCACTTCACCATCGAGCGCAGCACGATCGAGGCAGTGGGCCTGTGTCCCGCCTGCAAGGCAACCGCCGGGACTGCCACACGGGGGATCGCGTGATGCTGCTGGAGGCGCAGGATATTTCGGTCGCATTGGCCGGGACCGAGGTGCTGTCGCATGTCTCGCTGCGCCTGACCGCGGCAGAGATCGTGACGGTACTGGGCCCCAACGGCTCTGGCAAATCGACGCTGCTCCGGGCGCTGTTGGGCATTGTTCCCTTGACAGGCGGCAAGGTGCTGCGGGCGCCGGGGCTGCGGCTTGGCTATGTGCCGCAGCGGCTGGCGGTCGATGCCAGCCTGCCGATGACCGTGCGACGTTTTCTGTCGCTGCCGCACCGGTCCAGCGATGCGCTGGCCCTTCAGGCCCTGACGCGGGTGGGGCTGGACGGCGTGGCGCAGCGCCAGATGGCGGCGCTGTCGGGCGGCCAGTTTCAGCGCGTCCTGTTGGCGCGTGCCCTGCTTGCGGCGCCGCAACTGCTGGTGCTGGACGAGCCGACCCAAGGGCTGGATCAGCCCGGTGAGGCGGCGTTTTACCGGTTGATCGAAGAGGTGCGGCGCGACACCGGGGCCGGGGTGCTGATGGTCAGCCATGATCTGCATGTGGTGATGGCGGCGTCCGACCGGGTGATCTGCCTCAACCACCACATCTGCTGCGAAGGCACGC
>JANXPK010000019.1 GCA_025357355.1 Rhodobacterales bacterium | reverse complement strand
GACTCATTCATCTTTTCATAAATATCCCGCGGGAGGTCTGGAGGGTGTGAAACCCTCCAGCGTCGTCACCCCTCAGGATGGCGCAATGAAGGGCTGCGAGATTTCGGCGAAGACCGGCATCGCCTCCATGCCCACGCAATGTGCCGACAGGGCAGGGTAGTCGGACAGGTTCACCGTTTCAGAATGGGCATCCACCGCAAACCGAAGGGCGCAGGCGACGGAAATGTCAGCGTGTGACAAGCGTTCGAACCAAACGGGGCCGGGCCGGGCGGCGCGGTCAGCCTCCAGTGCCACCAGAACGGCATGCATCTGGCGGTGGCAACGCTCCACCCAGACGGGCGAGGTCACGTCATGCAGACGGCGTTCATAAAACAGACTGACAGCCTTTTCGGCCAGACCGGTGGCCAAGGTGGCGACCTTCAGCGCGATATGCCGGGCAGGCTCTTGCCGGGGGAACATCGCCACCGTTTCGGGCACCAGACTGTCGAGGTAGTCCAGCATCATGTGGCTGTCAGCCAGAACAAAGCCGTCGTCCAGCACCAGGGTCGGCACCCGCATCAGCGGGTTCAGCGCCTGCACCCGGTCGGCGTCGCCAAAGACCGACCACGGGCCGTGTTCGAACGCCATGCCATAAAGCCGCAGGGCAATGCCGACCCGGCGCACGAAGGGGCTGTCGTATTGGCCAATCAGAATCACGGTTGCACCGCCGGCACGGCCTTGAGGTAGGCCACGACTGCCCGCACATCCGCCGGGGGCAGGTGTTTCATGTTGTCCACCACATGCGCCATCGGGCCGCCTGGCGAGTTGAAATCGGGGGTGAACCCGGTAGTCAAGTAAGTAAAGATGTCCTCATCCGACCATTTCAGCCGCCCTTTGGTGATGTTGGGCACTTTGCCCTTGCCATCGGGCAGCGGCCCACCCGCCAGCCAGCGTGACCTCGTAAGCCCGCCCAGCGGATTGCGCGGCGTGTGGCATTCGCCGCAATGGGCCAAAGCCTCGGCAATATAGCGACCGCGCTGGACTTGCGGGCTGAGGTCGCCTTGCAGGACATAGCTGTTTCCCGCGAACATCAACTTCCAGCCGCCCAGCGCGCGGCGGATGTTGAAGGGAAACCCCACCTGATGCGGCTGGCTTGGCGCGGTCGAGGCGGGCAGGGCGATCATGAAGGCGCGCAGGTCCACCACGTCCTGCGGTGCCATCTTGGCATAGGCCTCATACGGCATCGCGGGGAACTCATGCTCGCCCGCCGGTGTGACGCCGTCCTGCACGGCATGGACAAAGTCCGCCAGCGTCCACTTGCCGATGCCGCGCTCAGGGTCGGGCGAGATGTTGGGGGCAGCAAAGGTGCCGAATTGCGTGGGGAAAGTCTGGCCCCCCGACAAGACCAGGGCCGCGTCGCCCTCGGCCCCCGGGGCTGCATGGCACGAGGCGCAACCGGCGGCCCAGAACACATGCTCGCCATGGCTCTTGTCGCCGGTCAGGTTGGCATAAGCCGCCATGTCACGCAAATGCGGCGTGGTGACGAACCAAAAGGCGGCCAGTCCGGCAGCACCTAGAACGATCAGGATCAGAACCAGACGACGCATGGCAACTCTCCCACTGGCACCGGGGCAGGGTGGCATGGGTCGTGGCTTCAGGCAAGCGTTGGCGCTCTCAAGGTTTGGTCAGGTGTGGTCTGCCGTTCACGGTCAGCCACGCGGGCCAGCCCCAGAAATGCTCGATCCCAACCAGGATCAGGCACAGGGCTGCGGCCGCGAGGTATATCTTGACCCGCAGCGGTGACGGCGGGCGGTGCGCCCAGCGGGCCATCCGCAGAAACCAGAGCGGGTTCATCGCGGTCCCTTTGTGAGCCTGTCCGCGCGAGGGATATTTGCAGAACTGTTATTTTTCAATGGGTTGAAAATCGAAGTTAAGATAGGCGAAAGGTTTGCCCGGCACTGGAGGGCCTTTGTTCGCCGCAACGGACTCATTTAGTGAACCTCACCTTGCCGATATAGGGCAGGTTGCGGTTGCGCTGGGCGAAGTCGATGCCATAGCCGACGACGAATTCGTCGGGGATCTCGAACCCTGTCCAGGTCGCCTTGATCGGCACTTCGCGGCGAGAGGGTTTGTCGAGCAGGGCGCAAACCTCCAGCTTCGCGGGTTCACGGGACTTCAGCAGGTTGACGACGTGGAAAAGGGTGAAGCCGGTATCCACGATATCTTCGACCACCAGCACGTTCTTGCCTGCAATCTCGCCGCGCAAGTCCTTGAGAATGCGGACTTCGCGGCTGGAATGCATCGCGTCGCCGTAAGAAGAGGCCTCCATAAAATCGACCTCGACGGGCAAGTCGATCTCGCGCACCAGATCGGCGATGAACACGAAGGAACCGCGCAAAAGGCCCACCACGACCAGCTTGTCGCAGCCCTTGAAATGCGCGGTGATCTCGCGCGCCAGCCCCTCGACCCTCGCGGCAATCGCCTTGGCCGAAATCATCTGGTCGATCACGTAAGGACGATGCGGCATGAGGCCCCCTTGATTTCCTCCTCAGGTCTACCCAAAACCCAAGTCCAAGTCACGCCCAAGCAATTGAGGCCCGAGAGAACACATGCCGCGCCATCACGAGACCCGCTTGCTACCCTACACCGCACGGCAGATGTACGACCTTGTCGCCGATGTGGCGCGTTACCCCGAATTCCTGCCGTGGAATTCAGCCGCCCGCATCCGGTCGCGCGCCCCTTGCGACGGCGGCGAGGTGATGGAGGCGGAGCTGGTGATCTCTTTCAAAGTGTTCCGCGAAAAGTTCGGCAGCAGGGTGACTTTGTTGCCCGACTTTGCAAACGGTCAGGGGCGCATTCTGACCGAATATCTGGACGGGCCGTTCAAGCACCTGAAGTCCGTCTGGAGTTTCACGGCCAAGGATCAGGGCTGTGAAGTGACCTTCGATGTCGATTTCGAGTTTCGCAATGCGATTTTGGCGGCGGTGATCGGTCTGGTCTTCAATGAGGCCATGACCCGCATCGTGCGGGCTTTCGAGGTGCGGGCCACGGCGCTTTACGGGGCGGTCTGAGGGCAGAGCGTCCGGTCCTTGACGCCGCTGACTTTGGTCAGGCGGTAGGATTTCAGAACCTGACCGGCAAAGACGCGGTCCAGATTGGCTGGCGTTCCGACCTGATCGAACAGGGTCGCGGCCAAGGTTGGGGTGCTGGCGGGTTCGACGAGCAACCCGGGGGACTGGCAAAGGTCTGGCGGAAAGGGGCCGCGAAAGCCATAGCGCTGCAGGTCGGTGACAGCCCAAACCGGGCGATCCGGCAGGCCCACCCACAATTGTCCTGTCAGTGTATAGTCCGTGGTGGCAATCCAGGCCCCGGCCGGGATTTGCACCAGAAGTGCAGGCCAGCCACGGGTCTGGTTGGGCGGATTGTCGGCAAGGCTCAGCGGCAGCCATGGGTTGAAGAGGGCAGCGAGACTGCCAAACGACAGCAAAGCCGCCGTTGTGATGGCCGCGTTTCGCCAGACAGCGCTGGCGCTTTCGGCCTGCAACGCCGCCAGGACGGCCACCGCCTCCGCAGCCGCGATCAGCCAGTTGCCGGGGATGGTGCCATGCAGCGCATGGATCAGGAAATAGGCCAGCAGGGGGGTTACCGACCATAGCAGCAGGGCGCGGGCCGGGCTGACCATTCGGGCAAAGG
>JANXPK010000199.1 GCA_025357355.1 Rhodobacterales bacterium | reverse complement strand
GCCCTTCTGGCTGCGACGCCGAAATACACCGACCCGACCGCCGGGCTGAACCCTGTCCCCGAAGCCGTCCTTGCCGCCGTCCGCGCCGAGGTCGAGCATGGCTGACCTTTACACCGTCACCGGCCTGCGCCTCTCTCTCGCCGACATGACGCGCAAGCCGCTGTTCGGCGCCGCCCCACGGCTCGAAATCCTCAAAGGCCTCGATTTCACCATCCCCAAGGGCTCTGTTCTGGGCATCGTCGGCGGCTCGGGGTCGGGCAAATCCACCCTCGGGCGGGCCTTGGTGCGGCTTCTGGAACCCTCCGCCGGTCACATCACCTTTGACGGCACCGACATTACCCATCTCGACGACACCGCCTTGCGCCCCTTGCGCCGCCGCTTCCAGATGATCTTTCAGGACCCGATGAGCAGCCTGAACCCGCGCCACCGCATCGGCACCATCATCGCCGAACCCCTGCGCCTGCACGGCTTTGACGATACCCGGACCCGCGTCGCCCGCGCCCTCGACCATGTCGGCCTGAATCCCAGCTTCGCCCGCCGCTACCCGCATGAGGTCTCCGGCGGCCAGCGTCAGCGCGTCGGCATCGCCCGCGCCATCGCGCTGGAGCCCGAGTTCATCCTCGCCGATGAGATCGTCTCGGGCCTTGACGTCTCCAGTCAGGCGCAGGTCTTGAACCTGCTCGGCGGCCTCGTGCGCGACCTCAGCCTGACACTCGCCTTCATCAGCCATGACCTTTCTGTGGTCCGCCGCCTCTGCGACCGGGTGATGGTGCTGCAAGAGGGGCGCATCGTTGAAAACCGCGACACCGCCGCCCTCTTCGCCGACCCGCAGGCGCAAACCACCCGCGATCTTCTGGCCGCGATCCCCCTGCCCGACCCCGATCAGGTCTGGGCTTGATCCGTCTGAATTTCATGACCGCCGCCCAGAGGACCGTTTGATGTAGGCTCCGGTGGAGCCTTCATCGGTCCGATTGCCGGGAGCCGCGAGGCGACGGCAAGGGAGGTTGGGTCGGGCGCCACGATGACAAGGGGAGGCGCCTGCCTGGGCGGGCGCAGAAGGCGCCTGCCAGGGGCAGGCAGGCGCCTCCCCGATACGCTTTGGCGTATCGGGGAAGAAGATCAGAAAGAAAGATTGGTCTCCTCAACAACCCCTAAGTCAGCCTTCCGAGACCACCGGCAAAAAGCTTTCCAGCTTGGCCTTGACCGCAGGCGGCCATGGCATCGAATCGTGCTCGATCAGATGGCTCGCCGCCAGCACCTGTTCGCCCGACCAGCGGAACTCATCGCCGCAATGCACGGTATGGCCGATGCGGACCGAGGACCGGCCAACCTTGATCACCGTCAGCCGGAATGTCAGCCGGTCGCCGAAGAATGATGGCTTTGAGAAATCGCAACTCAGATGCACCGTCGGCGTGCCCCAGCGTTCCTTCCAGATGATCTCATGCCAGGGAAAGCCGATCGCGGTCCAGAACTCCTCGACCACCCCGTTCAGGATGTTCAGATAGGCCGGATAATAGGCTGTGCCCGAAATATCGCAGTCGCCAAAGTTCAGCATGCGATCGGTGGTGAAGCTGACAGTCATGAAATGTGCCCCCTGCGCGATGTCTGGCGTTCCCATTCCGGAGCGGGGTTTGTCAACTCTTTTCCATTCAGAACGTCACGGCAACGGGTTTCCGTGTGCCCGGCAATCGTCGCAAACCAAGACAAAGTGGCCCGTTGGCCGATCTGAAGGCGTTCCAAAATGTCTAAATTTCAGGTTAACAAAAAAATCTAATGCTATGTAATTAAATGATTTAAGTTATGGTCCGAGGTTCGGACCGCCGCGGCGCTAGCTCTCCATTGCCGCCTTTGACAGGAACCCGACCAACGCCTGCAGGTCCCGCTTGCGAGCCTTGGCGCGCGGATAGGCCAGACAATAGGGATGCCCCAGCGCCAGCGTGACCGCTGACAAAGTTACCAGCGTGCCCGCCGCCAGATCGCCCGCAGCCATCATCCGCTGGGCCAGCGCCACCCCCATCCCGGCCCGTGCCAGATCAAGCGCAAGGCTCGACCTGCCAACCTGAAAGCCCATCTTGTCCGACCGCGACCGCAGCCCCGCCGCCACCGCCCACGCCCGCCAACTTGGGTTCGACCCGAAACTCGGGCCCCAACTGGTGTGCAGCAAATCATCGTCCGGCACCGCGTCGATCCCGGCCTTTTCCACCTCCGGATGGCGCGCCAGATAGGCCGGGCTGCACATCGGCTGGACCACATCATGCCCAACTGGCAGCACCGCCTGATCAGGATAGTGTCCGGAACCATAACCCAGCCGCAGATCGATGTTGAACCGGGCGAAATCGACCGGGTCCGGCTCGACCCGCAGGTCATAGCGGAAACCGGGCTGCATCCGGCCAAACTCAACCAACTGCGGCAAAAGCCATTTCTCGGCCATCGATTCAATCGCACTTATCACCAGCCGCGACCGCGACCGGTCTGACATCATCTCGCCCGTCGTGTCCGATATCGCCTGCAACGCGTCCGCCGTCCCGGCAAAGATCGCATGTCCGGCATCGGTCAGGATCACCCGGTTGTTGAGCCGCGTGAACAGGTCCTTGCCGAAATAGTCTTCCAGCTTGCGGATCTGCTGGCTGATCGCTGCGGCCGAGACGCCCAGTTCTTCGGCCGCCGCCACATAGCTGCCGGTCCGGGCCGCAGCCTCGAAGGCGCGCAGGGCGTTAAGCGGCGGCAAGGTCAGGGGCATCAGGTCGCCTCGATTGTTCCGGCTCGCCAGCATCAACGCCAGTGCCATCGCGGCGGTCTGCGCAAGCTAACCTGACCCAGCTTAAGTTTTTGCCCCCTTGATGCAAGCCGCTGCTTGGAAAAAGGTGACCGCCAGCAAACACGAGGGCCCAATGCGCGATATCCTTGATCTGGACCGATACCCACTCGACAAGCCCGGCTCTGTGGCCTGGCTGGATATGGTAGCCGCCTGCAAGGCCGAAATGGCCCGTGACGGCATGTGCAACCTGCATGGCCTGATGCGACCCGAGGCGATCACCAAGGCAATGGCCGAGGTCGCCCCGATCATGGAGCGGCTGTCGTTCCTGCACAAACGCACCCACAACATCTATTTCCGCAAAGAAGTGCCCGGCCTTGCCGCCGACCACCCCGCCCTGAAGCTGGTCGATACCATCAACCACACCGTCTGCGGCGATCAGCTTGAGGCGACGGTAGTGGACTGGATCTACAACTGGCCGCCGCTGGCAGTCTTTTTGGTCGCCGTGATGGACAAGACCAGCCTCTTCACCATGACCGACCCGCTGGCCCGGCTGAACATCATGAAATATGGCCACGGCGAAGCGCTGAACTGGCACTTCGACCGTTCAGAATTCACCACGACCATGCTGCTGCAAGAACCCTCGGGCGGCGGCGAATTTCTGTACCGCAAGGACCTGCGCACCGAGGCCGACCCCAACTTTGACGGCGTGGCGCAGGTGCTGACCGGCCATGACGCGCAGGTGAAAGGGCATTTCCTCAAGGCCGGAACGCTGAACATCTTCAAGGGCAAGAACACGCTGCACAAGGTGACGACCTGCACCGGGGCGCAGGCGCGCTATGTCGCCGTGTTCTCCTACTACGACCGCCCCGGCGTGCGCTTCTCGCGTGAAGAACAGATCGGCTTTTACGGGCGGGCGGTCTGACCATGGCGAAACCCAGCCTTGCCGAGCTTCGTGCGGCGCTGACGGCCAGCGAAACCTGTGCCGATGATCAGGCCTGGTCGATGCCCACCAGCTATTACACCGACCCCGACCTACTGGCGCTGGAACGCGAGCGTCTGTTCGGCGCTGAATGGATCTGCCTCGGTCGCGCCGATGAACTGCCGAACCCCGGCGATTTCATCACCTTTCAATTGTGCGACGAACCCCTGATCGCCATTCGCGGCGATGACGGCAAGATCCGGGTGCTGTCCAACGTCTGCCGCCACCGGGGTTCGATCATCGCCAAGGGTTCGGGCCACGCCCTGCGTCTGGTCTGCCCCTATCACCACTGGTCCTACGATCGCTCCGGCACCCTTGCCGCCGCCCCGCGGATGGAGCCGCACAAGGGTTTTGACCAGAAGTCCTGCCGCCTGCCTGAGTTTGCCTGCGAAAAGTGGCATGGCTTTGTCTTCACCAACCTCAGCGCCAATCCCCCGGCCCTCGGTCCCCGCCTGCAGGGGCTGGATGCCTTGATCCGCAACTATCACATGGAGGAAATGGCGACCCGCTACGTCGTCGAAGAGGTCTGGCCGGTCAACTGGAAGTGTTTCATCGAGAATTTCATGGAAGCCTACCACCTGTCGCCCCTGCACAAGACCACCCTGCACCCGATGAACCCGACCAAGCTCTGCACCCATATCCCGGCGGGCGACGCCTATTTCGGCTACAATGCCGGCTTCTCTCCCGACCTGCCGCGCAGCTACAAGGGCCATCCCGACCTGACCGATGCCGAGGCTACGAACTGCGTGATGCTGGCCGTTCCGCCGGGCCTCGTCTCCGGCTGCAGTGGTGATTATTCCAGCTTCATCTGCATTCAGCCCGAGGCGGTGGACCGCGTGCGCGTCAAGATGGGGCTGATGTTCTATGGGCCGACCTGGGCGCAGAAGGATGTCGATTACGCGGTCGATCTCTTCCACCAATACATGGCCGAAGACAAGGAAGTGCTGACCGCCATGATGCGCGGCCTCAACTCAAGACACTACAACCGCGGCCCGCTCGCCCAGGCCGATTACGAAGGCGCCGCCCTTGATCTGGCGCGTTACTACAGCCGCCGGATGAGCGTGCCCTGACGGCGCCGGGGCCATGAGCCGGACTCTTTCCGCCGGGTCAAGAATCGTTGACATAAAACCGCAACCTCGGCCTGAATGACCCCAAGCCAGACGCCCCCAAATGGCGCACCAACCCACCGGGAGAGTACCGCATGACCATCAATTACAAGTTGCTCGACATCCTGCGCCGCGGCCGCAGTCCCCATGAGAACCACTTGATCGACGGCCTTGCACGCGGCGCGGTCAGCCGTCGTGAATTTTTGCGTTATGGCTCGGTCCTGGGCCTGTCGGCACCTTTGCTGGGCGGGATCACCTCGGCCTTGGGCTACGGCTTGACCACAACACCGCTGCGGGCCGGAACCTCTGGCGGCACGATCCGCTTCGGCCAGATCGTGCCAGCGGCATCAATCAATCCGGTGTTGATTGCCGATGGCGGCGGCATCACCGTGCTGTCGCAGGTCGCCGAAACGCTGGTCCTGTCTGCCCCCGACCTGACCGCACAGCCCCTCTTGGCCGAAAGCTGGGCACCCAACAAGGACGGCACGGTCTGGACCTTCAAGCTGCGCCAGAACGTCAAGTTCCATAATGGCAAGGCGATGACCGCCGACGACGTCGTTGCGACTTTTGACCGGCTGTCGGACCCCAAGGGCGGCTCGAACGCCCTGTCGGTATTCACCGGGATGCTGTCCAAGGGCGGCACCAAGAAGGTCGACGACCACACCGTCGAGTTCCATCTGGATGTGGCCAATGGTAACTTCCCCTACGCCGTCTCGACCGACAATTACAACGCCGTCATCATTCCCGCCGACTTCCCGGCGGATTATGAGGCGACGATGATCGGCACCGGTCCCTTCAAGCTGGAGAAATATACCCCCAAAGTCGGCGCGTCCTTTGTGCGCAATACCGATTACTGGGGCAAACCTGCCTTGCCCGACCGGGTGGAAGTCGTGTTCTACGACGATTATCAGCCGCAGATTCTGGCGCTGCAGGGCGGCGACATCGACATCATCCAGCAGGTTCCGGTGCTGCAGGCCGTGGGTCTGCTGGCGGATGCCTCCGTCACCATCATCAGCATCCCCTCGTCGGCGCATTCGCAGGTCCACATGCGCACCGACACCGACCCGTTCAAGGATAAACGGGTGCGGCAGGCGATCGCACTGACCCTTGACCGGCCCAAGCTCGTCGCGGGCCTGATGAAGGGCAAGGCCCAGCTTGGCAATGACAGCCCGTTCATGCCGGCCTATCCCTCGACCGACAAAAGCGTAGCCCAGCGCCAGCAAGACCTAGCCCGGGCCAAGCAGTTGATGGAAGCGGCGGGCATGAAGGGCGGCTTCAAGACCACCCTGACGACCGAGAAATATCTGGAAATCCCGGATTATGCCGTACTGATCCAGAACGCCGTCAAGGAAATCGGTGGCGACATCGCGCTGAACATCATGGATCAGGGCGCCTACTACGGCGACGCCGTGCCCGGCAAGTCGCCGTGGCTCGACAGCGACATGGGCATCACCGACTATGGCCATCGCGGCGTCCCGAACGTCTTCCTGCAAGCGCCGCTGATGAGCACGGGGACCTGGAACTCGGCCCATTTCAACAACAAGGACTATGACCAACTGGTCACGGCCTACATCGCGTCGCTGGATCTGGAATCGCAAAAGGCGACGGCGGACAAGATCGAGACCCTGCTCCTGGACGAAAGCCCTGTCCTCTTCACCTATTTCTACGATTTCCTGACGGTGACCAAGGCCGGGGTGGCAGGGGTGGTGCCAACCGCAATGGGCCATCTGATGCTGGGTCAGGCGAGCCTTTGAACGCCGGGCGTCCGTGCCTGACCAGCGCGGGCGCCGACTGACCGCAGGGGGACCTCGCGATTTCTCGATTTGTTGTCAAGCGACTGCTGCTGGCCCTGCTGACCCTGTGGTTGCTCAGCGTTCTGATCTTTGCGGGCGGTCATCTTCTGCCCGGCAATGTCGGTCGCGCCATGCTGGGCCCCTTTGCTGACCCCAAGGCGGTCGAGACATTGAACCATCAGATGGGCACCGACCGCCCGGTGCTGGTGCAATATGCCGACTGGATGTCAGGCTTTCTGACCGGCGACATGGGCCAATCCTATGCCTACCGCTCACCCGTCGCCCCGTTCCTGGGCACCGCCCTGCTGAATTCGTCCAAACTGGCCGCCGTGGCCTTCATCCTGGTGGTGCCGCTGGGAATATTCGGCGGCGTGATCGCGGCCCTTTACCGGGGCCGCCCCACCGACCGCATCCTGTCAGTGGTCGGCATTTCTGCGACCGTGGTGCCCGAGTTTGTGTCGGGCATCGTGCTGATCCTGATCTTCGGGGTCTGGCTGCGCTGGTTTCCCATCTCGGCAACCTGGAGTGCCAATGCCGGGTTCTGGAACCAGCTTTACCACCTGATCCTGCCCTCGGTGCCGCTGGTGCTGATCCTCTTCGGCTATATCGCCCGCATGGCACGTGCCGGGATGATCGAGGCGCTGGATGCCGACTATACCCGTACCGCCGTCTTGAAGGGCCTGACGTACCCGCAAGTCATCTGGCGCCATGTGCTGCGCAATGCGCTGCTGCCGACAATCTCGGTGATCGCCACCCAGACGGTCTACCTGATCGGCGGACTGGTGGTAATCGAGATTCTGTTTCACTATCAAGGCATTGGCAGCCTTATTTACATCGCCGCCAAGAAAAAGGATTTCCCGATGCTGCAAGCCGGCGTCATGGCCATCGGTGCCCTTTTCGCCGTGGCCACGCTTCTTGCCGACCTCCTCTACGCCCGGCTGAACCCGCGCATCCGGTTCGGGGGACGGGAATGACCGACACGCAGGTCACGCGGCAAGACCACGGCTGGCGCGCCGATCTGCGCCGCCTCTTGCGTTCCGCCACCTTCGATTGTGGCGCGGTGATCGTGCTCTTCTGGGTCGGTTGCGCCCTCGTTGGCGCGCAGTTGGTCCCCCACGACCCCTTTACCGACGATCTGATGAACGCGCTTCTGCCGCCCTCGTCCGACCACTGGTTTGGCACCGACCAACTCGGCCGCGACGTCTTTTCCCGCGTCATCGTCGGCGCGCGTGACATCCTGACCGTGGCCCCGACCGCCACCCTGCTTAGCACGCTTCTGGGCACAGCACTCGGCCTGACCATGGGCTATTTCGGCGGCCTGATCGACGAGGTTCTCAGCCGCATCACCGACGCCGTCCTCGCCCTGCCCACCGTCATCGTCGCCCTCTTGGCGCTGACGGCCCTTGGCACCTCGACCATCACCGTGCTGGTGGTGATCGCCTTCAGCTTTGCCCCGATCATCGCCCGCACCGTGCGCAGCGCTGTCTTGACCGAGGTCGGCCTCGACTACGTCGCCGCCGCCGAACTGCGCCGCGAGGGCACGCCTTATATCCTGTTCGTCGAGATTCTGCCGAACGTCCTGCCCCCCATCCTCGTCGAATCCACAGTGCGCCTTGGCTATGCCATCTTCACCGTCGCCACGCTCAGCTTCATCGGTTTCGGCATCCAGCCGCCCTCGCCCGACTGGGGCCTGTCGATTTCGGCCAATTACGGCATGATCGGTGGCGGCTTCTGGTGGACGGTGCTGTTCGACAGCCTCGCCATCGCCTCCCTGGTCATCGGCATCAACCTTATCGCCGACGGCATCGAAAGCGTCCTGCATGACTGACGCCTTGACCTTCGAAAACCTCGGAGTGGCTTACCGGGTCAAAGGTCGGTCACAGCAAGTGCTCTATGGCATCGACCTGCAGATCGCCCGGGGCGAGGCTTACGGTCTGGTCGGCGAAAGCGGTTGCGGCAAGTCCACCGCCGCCTTTGCCGCCGTGCGTTACCTGCCGCGCAACGGCTTGGTCACCAACGGCCGTATTCTGATCGACGGTCAGGACATCCATCAGCTTGCCGCCCCCGATCTGCGCAAACTCCGGCAATATTCGGTCTCGATGGTCTATCAGGACCCCGGCCGCTCTTTGAACCCCTCGCTGCCCGTCGGACGGCAGGTGTCAGAGGTCTTTGAACTGGCCGGCGTGCCCCGGGCCGAATGGCCGACCCGCGTCGCCGAAATTCTCGCCAAGGTGCAGATCAGCGACCCTGCCCTTGTCATGCAGCGCTATCCGCACCAGTTGTCCGGCGGCATGCAGCAGCGCGTCGCCATTGCCATGGCCGTCGCCTCCAACCCCACTCTTCTGGTGCTGGACGAACCCACCACTGGCCTTGACGCCACGGTCGAGGCCGAGGTGCTGGACCTGATCCAGCATCTGCGCCGCGAGCTTTCGACCGCCATCCTGTTCATCAGCCACAACCTCGCCGTCATCGCCCGCATGTGCGACCGGGTCGGCGTGCTCTACGCCGGTCGTCTGGTCGAAGAGGCCCGGACGGATGAGATTTTCCGCACTCCTCGCCATCCCTATACTGCCGGTCTGCTGAATTGTCTGCCCCAGGCCGGGCGCAGCAAAGACAAGGCGCTTTTGGCCACCATCCCCGGCTTTCTGCCCGGACCCGGCGCCCAGATCACCGGCTGTGTCTTTGCACCGCGCTGCGCGCTTGCTGACTGCTTGTGCCAGACCCGCGACCCGGCCTTTGTTCGCGCTGGCGACCGCGCCACCAAATGCCATTATCCGGAACGTGTTGCCGACATGAACCGCGCTGTAGCCGCCCCGGTGCTTGTCGCCGCGGGTCAGGGCAGCCGCAGGATCCTGCAAATCAGCGACCTCGCCAAAAGCTTCGGCAACGGTTTGCAGCGCCAGCGGGTGCTGCGCGATGTCGGGTTTGACCTGCGCGCGGGCGAGACTTTGGGGCTGGTGGGCGAGTCCGGCAGCGGCAAGACGACGCTCGCCCGCTGCATCCTCGGCCTCTTGCAACCCGACCCCGGCAGCCGCATCCAGTTTGACGATCAGCCCTTGGCGGGAACCACCGCCGCCCGCAGCCGCGATCAGGTGAAATCGATCCAGATCGTGTTCCAGAACCCCGATTCCGCGTTGAACCGCGCCCATTCGGTGCACCGGATGCTGTCGCGCACCATCGGTCTCTTGATCGGCTTGCGGGGCGCGGCCCGCGAGGCGCGCATCCGGGCGCTGATCAGGGCGGTTCGCCTGACCGACCGGCACCTGACCGCCCTGCCGCGCCAGTTGTCGGGCGGCTTGAAACAGCGTGTCGCCATTGCCCGCGCCTTTGCCAGCGATCCACAGATCCTGATCTGCGACGAGCCGACCTCGGCGCTGGATGTCTCGGTGCAGGCGGCGATCCTGAACCTGCTCGCCGAATTGCAGGCGACCAAGCAGGTCAGCTATATCCTGATCAGCCACGATCTCGGCGTGGTCCGCTATCTGTCGGACCGGATTGCCGTGATGTATCTGGGACAGGTTCTGGAAATCGGTCCGGCAGAGGCGGTCTTTTCCGGCCCCCACCATCCCTACACCGCCGCCCTCTTGTCCTCGGTGCCCAGCATCGACGGCGGCAATAATGACCGCGTCAGGCTGACCGGCGCCTTGCCCAGCACCGCCAACTTGCCGAACGGCTGCGTCTTTCACACCCGCTGCCCACGCATGATGCCGGGCCTGTGCGATCAGACCGCCCCGCCGCAGATCACGCTGCACGCGGATCATGTACTGGCCTGCCATCTTCCACCGGACCAGTTGTCGACAACCGCGCGCCAGCCCTTGCCCGATGGAACCGGCCCCAACCTCGCCGATTCGCCGGTTTATGGTTAACGAAGCGTCAGGGCCGAAAACCTCCGCTCCGCTGTAGAGGCAATGTAGGCTCAATGTAGGTACTTTGTAGGTCGTTCATCTTTCGTTAATCCAGCCGATTAACACTGCGGTCTCAAGGGCTTGGCGGCAGGCGTCCGGCGCGGAATCGTCACGCCGGAACCACGACCCCAACCGCGCCCCGTGTCATCGCCGCAAACGCCAGCATCGCACAGACATAGCTGAGTGTCGCCACATCCAGCACGGCGGCCAGACCAAAGCTGACCGCCACCAACGGCACCGCCGCCGCCCCGATGACCGAGAAACTGCCGTTGATGCCCCAGGCCCAGACAAACATCTGATCCCGCCCGCGCGCCGCCAGCCAGCTCATCGCCGTGGCCATTGGAAATCCCATCAGGAACGCTCCGGGTGCTACCAGTAGCAGGCAGCAGACGATCCGGCCCAAGTAGCTGTAGGCTCCGATCGCCTCCAGCAGCGTGGGCAGCACCAGTGTCATCGCCAGAAGCCAAAGCCCGATTGCCGCAATCAGCCACGGCAGACCGCGGCTGACGCGGGTCAACCGCTCGCTCACCAGGCTGCCAAGCCCGGAAAACACCAGCATCCCCGAAATCACGATCGAAGCCGCGATTGTAGGGTTGGTCAAGGCGCGGGCGAACCAGCTGATCAGACCAACTTCGACCGTGATGTAGCCCAGGCCAAGGCTGCCGAAATACAGGATGATCGGGAACTTTCCTCCCCCCATCGCCGCGTTGCCGCCAAAGATCATCGGCGGCAAGATCAGCACTGCCGCCGCAATACAAGCCATGCCCAGTGTTGCCCACAACAACATATAGCCCCAGTCGTCTTGCAGGGTGTCCAGCCTGTCCAGTGTCTTGGTCAGATCGCCGGGACGGACGTAGCCCGCAAAATAGGGCTTGTCGTCGGTCAGCGGCCGCACGTCAAAGACGTATTGGCCGGTCACGTCAGCACCACCGCCCTGCACCAGACCTTGCCAGACCATGCGCGCAAGCGTGGTCGACGGCACCGCAGTTTGCCCGCCATCGTTCGGCGAATCCGTCGAGGATGCATCGGTCGCGGTCGCGCTGTCCGTGCTGGTCGCACTGTCCGCCGCAGGCGCCCCATTGCCAAAGATCGAGGCGCGATATTGGTCCATGATGCCCTTGGCCTGCGCTGGGTCATAGACATAGCCCGGCGAGTAAATCTCGTCGAACGAAAGATCAGAGGTGTGCTGCCGCAAGCTGGCAATCTCGGCGTCGCTGAAGCCGCCCTTCTTGTACAGGACCGTGGTGGTCGAAAGATAACTTTCGCTGACAAACAATGACTTGGCCCAATCGCCACCTGCAGACTTTGCCGCCCTGGCTATCGTCGCGTAAAAGCGCAGCACCGATTTCGGCGGCTCTTCCTTGTTCCACAACGTCACCGACAGAACGCCGCCCTCGGCAAGGCCGTGGATGTAGGACAGCAGGGCCTGTTCGGTATAGGCGTACTTTTCGGCAATCGCAAAGCCGCCGGGGTTGGACAGACCAACCGAGTCCGCCAAGCTGAGGTCGATGACGTCGTAGCGCTCGTCGGTATGGGACAGATAAAGCCGCCCATCGTAGCCCACGACCTTAACTCGTGGATCAGCAAGGATATTCCCGGTGACGTCTTTCAACTCTGGCGCGCGGAAAGCGCGCAGCACCTCAGGGTTGGCTTCGGCGATGGTGACTGAGGTTGCCCCAGCATTCAGCGCCGTCATGGCCGAAAGCCCGCCGCCAAACTGCACCACAAAGGTCTTGGCCTGTGGCTTGACGACATAGGGATAATACATTGGCAGATATTGATAATACGCCGCATCCTCGGACGGCAGCGGCCGCATGATGCCCGAGGGGCCCTCACCATCGATGAACATGCCGACATAGGTATTGGCGGGCAGTTCGGGCACGTTGAAGGCTGCGTTGTCAGACAGGCCGGGGGCGAAGTGCATGTAAGAACTGGAATAGACCTGCAGGTCACCGAACGGCGAAATGCTGCGGTAAAGCCGCTTGGCATCCGGGAAATTGCGGGCGTATGAGACACCTTTGTAAGATGAAACCGCGATTGCAGGCACGCCAAGGGCCGACGGCAAGGTCAGATAGGCAGCCACAACCAGCCCGGCCCCTGCCAGCGCCGCCACGGCCTTTGCCGCTTGCCCCACCCCGAACCACAAAACCAGTGCCACCGCCCACAAGATCAGCGGCGCGGTCAGCAGCCGTTCGGGCGGCAGAACGTACAGCGCGCCGAGGATGGCGACACCGGCGAGACCGGACCCGACGAGGTCGGCGAAGTAGAGCCGGTTGAAATGATCTTTCTCCTGCCGGAACACGATGCCAAGGAAGAATGCCCCGGCGAGAAACGGCAGCAGATACAACAGAAAATTGGCCAGCAGACGCCATTTCTGCATCGGGTCCGAAATCAGGAAGATCGCGTTGAAGGGCACCAGTTGTGCCAAAAGGTTCGCACCGACCGCCAATGGCCCGACCAGCACCAAGGCCAGCCCCGCCGCCCCTGCGCCATGACGGTCGAGCCAGCCCTTCATCAGAAAGATGAACACGCTCGCCATGCCAAAGCCAAGCATGGCCAGGCTGACGACCAATGAGCCGAAATGGCTCCACGACCCCACGGCAAATACGCGCATGACTGCGATTTGCATGGCAATTACGGCCCCGGCCAAAGTGGCTACGGCACCGTACAGGTAAAGCCCGCGCGGAAATCGGTCGGCCATCAGGGCGGGTGTCAATCGAAGTGCGTCCCGACGATCTTGCCGTCTTCCAGCTTGGTAAAGGGCACGAAGGGCACGACCGAGCCATGGTAGATGTCAGACCGCGCCACGGTGAACTTGCCGTCAGCATTCAGCGTCTTGGTCACCTTGAGCACGTGCTGCGCGCCGGGCGGTCCGACCGGGATCACCATGATACCATCGGGCTTGAGCTGCTCCAAAAGCGGCGGCGGCACATGGTCGATCCCGCATGTGACCACGATCTTGTCGAACGGGGCATGTTCTGGCCAGCCGTAATAGCCGTCATCGTTCTTGCGCGTGATGTTGGCGAATTCGCTGTAGCCCCGGGTAATCAGATCGGCGTAGATGCCGCCGGTCCGTTCGAAAAGCGGCTTCACAATCTCGATGGTAAAGACCTGATCGGTGAGATGGCTCAGATAAGCCGATTGATAGCCAGAGCCGGTGCCGATCTCCCACACGCGGTCGCCCTTCTGGACATTCAGCGTGCTGGTCATCCGCGCCACCAATCGCGGGCCGGAAATTGTCACGCCAAAACCGATGTCCAGAAAATCCGAGGCATAGGCGCGGTCGAGGTTGCGTTTGAGAACAAATTCCTCGCGCGGGGTCATGAGGAAGGCACGCTTGTTGTTGTCGTCCCACAGATCATGGTGGTCAACGGTGTTCAGGAACAGATCATAGCGCTGCCCCAGAAATCCCGCGTCCTCGCCGCGCGTCTTGACCATCCAGTCGATAAAGGCCTGACGGTCGTCCATCGGCGGCATCGCGGTCCAGTCGAAAGGATTGGGCACCGCCGCTTGAAGGAGGTTGGCATGTCCTGCCGCCACGGCGGCAATTGCGGTTCCAGCCAGAAAAGACCGTCGATTCATGAGTTGATCCCTGTGATGATCCGTCGAGAAGTCACGCAGTTGACCCTGCGCTGCGGCAGGACACCATGGCGACAGCCCGGTGTTGTCAAACCCTTTTTGATTTCCACGCGCGAATTCGGCACGGCGGGCAGACACATCTCAGTGATCCCCTGTCAATTTGAATGCGTGCCCGAGATCTTGCCGTCTTGCAGCTTGGTGAAAGGCACGAAGTTGACGATCGCACCGTGGTAGATGTCGGAGCGTGCCACAGAGAATTTACCGTCCGCACCCTGGGTCTTGACCACCTTGAGCACGTGTTGCGCGCCGGGTGGGCCGACCGGGATCACCATGACGCCGTCGGGTTTGAGCTGTTCCAGCAGTGGCGGCGGCACATGGTCGATGCCGCAGGTGACGATGATCTTGTCGAAGGGGGCATGCTCTGGCCAGCCGTAATAGCCGTCATCGTTCTTGCGCTGGATGGCGGAGTATTCGGTGTAGCCCTTGGCAATGAGGGCCTCGTAAACGCCGCCGGTGCGTTCGAAAAGCGGCTTCACGATCTCGATCGAGAACACCTGATCGGTCAGGTTGCTGAGATAAGCGGATTGGTAACCTGACCCGGTGCCGATCTCGAGCACGCGCTCACCCTTTTGCGGGTCGATGGTGTTCGTCATGCGAGCCACGGAATGCGGCCCGGTGATGGTCACTCCGAACCCGATGTCGAGGAAATGCACCTGATAGGCGCGCGACAGGTTGGGTGCTGTCACGAACTCTTCACGCGGCGTCATCAGATAGGCGCGTTTGTTGCGGTCGTTCCACAGGTCGTTGTGGGCGATCAGTTGCAGGAAGCGGTCATAACGCTGGCCAAGAAAATCGGGATCCTCGCCACGGTTGGCGACCATCCAGTCGACGAATTTCGCCCGGTCGTCCATCGGCGGTGTGGCGTTCCAATCGTAGGGCACGGGCACTGCGGCCGACGACGGGGTGGGACGTGACAGCCAGGCGAGGGCCGCCGCCACAAGAACGCTTCTCCGGTTCAAACGCAGCCTCCCTGGCTGTGGCGCGACGGCGACGGGAGAATCCCGACCGCGCAATCCTTAGCCTGTTGTCACGCCATGGTCACGTTACAAATCGCCGCAGAAGCATGATCCTGCCCCACTGCGCCGATCCCGGGGACCGCAAGTCCCGATTGAGCGTTAGTCTGGGTAAGGGCTTTTCGGTCCGAACCTCGGACCGTCACTTAACTCATTGAAACAGCTTGATATAAAAAATTCTGTTAACCGGATTGAAACCTTTGTCCAGCGGCCGGAACGCGCCGGTCCGGTCCAATTGGCACCCTGATCCGGTGGCAACCCGGGGGCAGCGTCAGGTCAATTCACTGATGGCCAGGCTCTACGCGATATCCCAAGGCGCAACGTCATGGATCGCAGGCGCAAAATCGAAATGGTCGGCAGCAAGGGCGGCGGGCACTTTCAGCTCCAGCGTCAACGCGCTGCCCCCGGCGCCATCGTCGGAAATCACGAAATGGTTTCCGGCCAGCACGCCCGCCACGTGCAGCACCAACTTGCTGCCATCGCTTTCGGTCACCGTCAGCTTGCCCGCCTTGATCACGGCACGAGTTGCGGTCACGTCGGCGAGGTCGATCACGTCGCCAATGGCCAGATGACTGATCGTGCCCGCGACCGACGCGGTCGTTTCCAGCCGCAACTGCCCCGCAGCCCCGACAAAGAATACATTCAGCGCGTCGCTGCCCTGCAAATCCAGCACGGCGCCATCGGCAATCTGCAACTTGCCGGTGCCGGTGATGTCGCCGGTCAGGGTGAGGATACCGCCTTGCGCCAGAACCGTTCCGGTGGTGGCGTTGCGCAGGTTGCCGTCCACAGTGCCCGCCCCCTCAAGCGTGCCGCCCGCCCCGATGGCGATCAGGCCAGCAACCGGGGTCTTGACCGCACCGATCAGCACAGCGCCGTTGGTGGCGTCAAGCGTGCTGCCCGTGTCGATCTGGGCCTGATGCAGAACCTTGAGCACGCCGCCGGTCTCAACGGTCACGATGCCATGCACCAGGTGCAGGAAGGGTGTTGTGGCATGGGCTGCGGCGATGGTCATCGCTCCGGTGGCGGTGGCGTCCAAGCCGAGGGCCAGCGTGTGGGTGGTGCCGGGCGCATCCTTGATGACAAGGCTGCCACCGGTCAGATCATAAGTGCCGCTGCCGCCCGCTCCTCTGCCGATGGTCAGACCGGTGGCCATCGCATTGCTGCCACCCGATTGCGTGAAGGTTCCGTTTCCGGCATCGCCGACAACTTCGGTCTTGGCAACCAGCTTGCCCTTGGTCAGGTCGTAGCTGCCATGCCCGCCCGTCAGTGACCCCAGCACCAGCGGCCCGGCGGTCAGGGTGTTGGTCCCGCCATGTTGCACAAGGCTGCCGCTACCGGTTTCGCCAATCGTCTCATGTGTGGCGGTCAATGTGCCAAGGTTCAGATGATAGCTGCCGGTTCCGGTCACCCCGACCTCCAGCAGCGAACCCACCCCTGCGACGGTATTGGTGCCGCCCTTCTGCGTGAAGGTTCCCGTGGCGACATCGCCAATGACCTCATGCACAGCCTTGAGCGACCCGGCCGCCAGCGTATAGACGCCCTGCGCCCCGGTCTTGACCCCAAGGTCCAGAAGCGAGCCCGTGC
>JANXPK010000178.1 GCA_025357355.1 Rhodobacterales bacterium | reverse complement strand
CAGCCTCCTGCAGGCATTGAAACTGCGCGCCCCCGACGGCACTGTCCCGGCGGAGACCAAAGCATGAGCTTTCTCGAATACCGCGTCAAATTCGCGCCCACCGGCTTTGCCAAGGTGTTCTATGTCAACTGGGGCCTGTTCTTGTTGATCACCGCGGCCGCGGCCATCGGCTGGCTGATGCTCTATTCCATAGCCGGCGGTGACATCAACACCTGGGCCAAACCTCAGATGGAGCGTTATGCCGTGGGCTTCGTGATGGCCCTTGGTATCTCCTTCACCCCGATCTGGTTCTGGCGCAGCCTGTCAGCCACGGGCTATGTGGCGACTTTCATGCTTCTTCTGGTCGTGCAGTTTTTCGGCCATGTCGGCATGGGGGCGCAGCGCTGGATCGACCTCGGCTTTATCCGCCTGCAACCGTCCGAGCTGATGAAGGTCACGCTGGTGATGATGCTGGCCGTCTACTACGACTGGCTGGACGACAAACGGGTGTCGCGCCCGCTGTGGGTGCTGCTGCCCGTTCTTTTGATCCTGGTGCCCACCGCTCTGGTCATATTGGAACCGAACCTCGGCACATCGCTGATGCTGGTGATCGCCGGTGCCGCCGTGATGTTCGCGGCCGGGGTTTCCCTGTGGTATTTCATCGCCGTATTCGTCCTGGTCGGCGGCGCGGTGGCAGGTGTGTTCCTGTTGCGCGGAACCCCCTGGCAGTTCCTGCATGATTATCAGTACAAGCGCATTGACACCTTCCTTGACCCTTCCGCCGATCCGCTGGGGGCGGGCTACAACATCATGCAGGCCAAGATCGCCTTGGGCTCGGGCGGCTGGACCGGCAAGGGCTTCATGCAGGGCACGCAGTCGCGGCTGAACTTTCTGCCCGAAAAGCACACCGATTTCATCTTCACCACCCTCGGCGAAGAGTTCGGCTTTGTCGGCGCCATCTCGCTTCTGACCCTCTACGCGCTGATCCTGCTGTTCCTGTTTTGGGCCGCGATCCAGAACAAGGACCGCTTTTCATCGTTGATGATCGTCGGCATCGCCGCCAATTTCTTTCTGTACCTTGCCGTCAATCTGGCGATGGTGATGGGCATGGCGCCGGTGGTGGGGGTGCCCTTGCCGTTCCTCAGCTATGGCGGATCGGCAACATTGGTGCTGCTTCTGGCGTTCGGGCTTGTGCAAAGCGCCATCGTGCATAGGCTGCGCTGACATGCTGGCCTTTCGCAGACATATGCGCTTTCTGGTGGCGTTCGTGCTGGGGGTGACGATCTGGGTCGTCACGGCCGCGACGCCACTGGATCCGGTCATGCGCTCGCTCTGCGCGGTTAACGGCTATTTCTTCGTCTACCTCTTGCTGATGATCCGCCTGACGCTGAACACCGATGTCGAGGAATTGCGCCGCCACGCCGAGGCCGACGACGAAGGCTCCGTCCTCATCATGGTCCTGGCGGTGGTCGCTGTCGCGATTTCACTGACAGCGATCTTCCTGGTTCTGAACCGCAAGTCCGACAGTCTGGGCGAGGCTTTGTTTGCCCTGGCTGCGGCCCCGCTCGGCTGGGCCTTGATGCATGTGCTGACGGCCTACCGCTATGCCCACATCTACTATTCTCCCGACCCTGATTCCGGGCTGGAGTTTCCCAGCACCACCAAACCCGAACCGGGGGTCTGGGATTTCATGTATTTCTCGTTCACCATCGGCATGACCGCGCAGGTGTCGGACATCCAGGTGACCACGACCCTGATGCGAAAGGTCGTCTTGCTGCATTCGGTCGGGTCGTTCTTTTACAACACCGTCATTCTGGCCCTGGCCGTCAATGCCGGTCTGGCGCTGGGCCGCTGAGGTGCCATGCTGCTGATCTATTTTGCGGCCCCCAGGCTGTGGCCCGAATACCGCGATCTGTTGCCGGGGCTGCTGGCAGAGGCTGGCCTGAACGCCATTGTGGCCACCGAGGCGCCTGACCCTGTGGCCGTCGACTACATCATTTACGCCCCCTCGGCACCATTGCAGGATTTCACCCCCTTTACCCGCTGCAAGGCGGTCCTCAGCCTGTGGGCCGGTGTTGAACGCATCGTCGGCAACGCCACCTTGACCCAGCCCTTGTGCCGCATGGTCGAAGATGGGTTGACCGAAGGCATGGTCGAATGGGTGGTCGGCCATGCTCTGCGCCACCACCTTGGCATGGACCGCCATATCGTGAACCCCGGCCACGTCTGGCACCCGACCTGCCCGCCGCTGGCGCGCGAACGCCCGGTAACGATGCTTGGGATGGGCATGCTTGGGGTGGCCTGCGCCCGCGCTCTGGCCGCGCTCAACTTTCCGGTGACGGGGTGGAGCCGCACGACCAAGGATGTTCCCGGCATCGCCACCACCACCGACCTGCCCAAAGCGCTCGCCCGAGCCCAGATCGTCGTGACCCTTCTGCCCAAGACGCCTGAGACCGAGAATCTGCTGAACGCCGAAACTCTGGCCCTGTTGCCGCGCGGCGCCGTGATCCTGAACCCCGGTCGCGGCGCGCTGATCGACGACACCGCCCTGCTTGCAGCGCTCGACAGCGACCAGATCGGCCACGCCACGCTCGACGTCTTTCGCACCGAACCCTTGCCGCCCGATCATCCCTTTTGGTCCCACCCAAACGTGACGGTCACCCCCCACATCGCCGCCGACACCCGCGCCAGCGGCGCCGCCCGCGTTCTGGTGGAAAACATTCGGCGAGGCGAGGCTGGCGAGCCGTTCCTGAACCTGGTGGATCGCAGCCGGGGATACTGAAGTCCCTCAGTCCGTGGAACAACCCTTTCCACTATATGAACGTATAATTCCAAGCCATTGATTTTACTGAATACTGCAAAGTGTCCACATGTGGACATTCCCCTACCGATGCCTGCGGAAAAACCGCGTCCGGCCATAAAGCTCTTCCAGACGCCGCATCCTCCCCTCAGTTACGCCCCAGGTCAGGTCCTGCACCGCCGCCAGCAGCGTCTCGACCAGCACCATCAACGTCACATTGCTGTCCCAGGCCGAGGGCGCCTCGATGTGGCAGGCAAAGGTGTGGCTGGCAAAACTCGCCGCGGGCGACACCCAGCGGTCGGTGATCAGAATGACCTCCGCCCCCTGCTCGCGCGCCATCTCGGCAACTTGCAAGACGACGTTTTCATAGCGGCGGATGTCAAAAACCAGCAGAACATCCCCCGGCGCCATGTCGAGCAGCGCCGGTGGCCAGGTCGAGGAATTGTCCGACAGCAGCGTCACCTCGGGCCGCACCACCTTCATCAGCGAAGTGAAATAGTCCGCCATCGCATGGGTGATCCGCCCCCCCACCGCAAACACCCGCCGCTTGGGGTCGGCTAGAAGCACCGCCGCCGCATCAAACGCCGCGTGGTCGATCTGGTTCAGCGTGGCCTGCATGTTGGCGACCATGGCCTCGGCAAACCGGTTCAGGATATGCCCATCCGGCACCCGCCCCGCCCACTGGTCATGTTTGGTCAGCGGCGTCACCAGCATTGCCTCGACCTCGCCCCTGAGCGAGTTCTGAAAGTCGGGATAACCCTTGTACCCCATCTTCTGCACGAGCCGCACCACCGTTGGCGTCGACACCAGCGCCGCCTTGGCCAGCTGCGTGATCGACCCCAGCGCCGCTACCGGGTAGTGCGACAAGATATGGGTCGCCAATTGCCGCTCTGCCGGGGTCAGAGCCGACAGGGCCGCCCGCAACTGGTCGTCCAGCGTCAGTGACTTGTCCATCGCGATCCTCCTGCCGGGCAGTGAAGCAGAAAATATTGTAACAGGAAAGCGTGACAAGAAACATTCTTGACAGCGACGCCGCAAATTGCCAGCCTGAGCCAACCGGGGAGTAGAGCGCCGATGCAAGCGATGCCGCCAGAGACGCTATTTGCGCCCGTGATCGAGAACGAGGTGTCGGTTGGCCGCATCGTGCTTGTCTGCGAACACGCATCGAACCACATTCCCGCGCAATGGGGAAACCTTGGTCTGAACGCGGACCAGCGCCGTGCCCATATCGCTTGGGACCCCGGTGCCTTCGGGCTGGCGCGCGGTCTGGCGCGGCGGCTGGGCGCGGTGCTGATCCACGCCCCGGTCAGCAGGCTGGTCTATGACTGCAACCGCGCGCCTGACATGCCCGGCGCCATGCCCGCGAGGTCAGAGGTTCACGACATCCCGGGCAACGCTGCAATATCGCCCGACGAACGGCTGCGCCGCACCCGGTCGGTCTATCTGCCGTTTCATGACGGCTTGCATGGCTTGATCATGCGCCGCATAGCGCTTGGTCTGCGGCCAGTTGTTATTACCATCCACTCGTTCACCCCGGTCTATTTCGGCAAAACCCGCCGGGTCGAGTTTGGCGTGATCCACGATGCCGACCCGACGTTGGCCCGAGCCATCCTGAAAGCTGCACAGGAAACCAGCTTGGTGACCGAACTGAACCAGCCATATTCTGCCGACGACGACGTGACCCACACCTTGCGCGTGATTGCCACGCCCTATTGCCTGCCGAACGCGATGCTCGAGGTTCGCAATGACCTGATCGCCACACAAGAAGCCGAAGAAGCGATGGCCGAAACCCTGACCCCAGTGCTGAACATGGGCCTCATCGAAATTCAGCGCCAAGTCAAGGCCGGATAGGCCGCGTCCGCCTGCGCCGCCAACAAATGCCCGGACAATCGGGCGATATTTCAAGGGAGAAACCGGACATGGCCGGAAACATGAATTTGGACCAGTTGAAAGAAGCGGTCGAGGCTGGCCGCATCGACACCGTTCTGGTCGCAGGCATCGACATGCAGGGCCGCCTGATGGGCAAGCGCTTTGAGGCGCATTTCTTTGTCGATGGCGGCTACAAGGAAACCCACTGCTGCAATTATCTCTTGGCCGTCGATATGGAGATGACCACGGTACAGGGTTACAAAAGCTCGAACTGGGCGACGGGGTATGGCGACTATGTGATGAAACCCGACATGGCG
This sequence comes from Rhodobacterales bacterium, assembly GCA_025357355.1. Taxonomy (GTDB): domain Bacteria; phylum Pseudomonadota; class Alphaproteobacteria; order Rhodobacterales; family Rhodobacteraceae; genus Stagnihabitans. The sequence goes on along the minus strand of JANXPK010000178.1, from coordinate 6,833 downwards.
ACGCTGCGGCTTGTACCGTGGCTGCCCGGCACGGCCATGGTGTTGGCAGACCTGTTGGACCACCACACCCATGAAGAGGTGCCACATTCCCCCCGTGCCATCCTGAAACGCCAGGTTGCCCGCGCCCGCGCCATGGGATTCGAACCGATGATGGCGACCGAGCTGGAGTTCTATCTGTTTGAAAACAGCTATGAGGCCCTGCGCGACAGCGGTTGCCGCGGCCTGACCCCGATCAGCGCCTACAACGAGGATTACCACATTTTCCAAACCACCAAGGAAGAAGATGTCATGCGCGCCGTCCGCAACGGGCTTTATGGTGCGGGCATTCCGGTCGAAAATTCCAAGGGTGAGGCGGACGCGGGACAGGAGGAGGTGAACTATAAATACTCCGACGCTCTGGACACCGCCGACAACCACTCCATCGTCAAGCACGGCATCAAGGAGATCGCTTGGACCAAGGGCCGCTCTGTAACTTTCATGGCCAAGTACGACCACCGCAAGGCCGGTTCTTCTGCCCATGTGCACCAGAGTCTGTGGACCAAGGATGGCAAACCGGCGTTCGAGGACCACGCCGACGTTCACGGCATGTCACAGCTGATGAAGCACTATATGGCGGGCCAACTGGCATTTGCCCGAGAAATCACGGTGTTTCTGGCACCCTATGTCAATAGCTACAAGCGCTTCACCATCGGCATGTTCGCGCCCACCAAGGCAGTGTGGAGCGCCGACAACCGCACGGCCGGTTTCCGGGTTTGCGGCGAACACTCCAAGGCAATCCGGGTGGAATGTCGCATTCCAGGCAGCGATGTGAACCCCTATCTGACCTGTGCTGCCCTTTTGGCGGCAGGTCTGGAAGGGATCGAGCAAAAGATGGTGCTGGAGCCGGAAATGAAAGGCGACATGTATCAGGCAGGCAATGTCCGCCAAATTCCCCACAACCTGCGCGAGGCGGCTGACTTGCTGAACGGTTCCAAGATGCTGCGTAAGGCGTTCGGCGACGAGGTGATTGACCACTATGTGCACAACGCGCGCTGGGAGATTTCCGAAACCGACCGTGTGGTCACCGATTTCGAACTGCAGCGGCTTCTGGAACGCGCGTGACCGTAGGGTGACACTATGAAACCGATTCAACTGATTTCCCCCGTCGATGGCCGCGTCTATGCCGAGCGAATGCCGTTGACCCACGCCGAAGCAACCGCCATGGCCGCCCGCGCCCGCGCGGCGCAAAAGCCGTGGGCGGCGCGGCCTTTGGCTGAGCGGATCGCCTTGGTCAAGGCCGGGGTCACCCGGCTGAATGCGATGAAGGACAAGGTGGTCGAGGAGATCGCCTGGCAAATGGGCCGCCCGACCCGGTTCGGCGGTGAATATGGCGGGGTGAATGCGCGGACCGACTATATGGCCGAAATCGCCGCCAAGACCCTGGCCCCCACGATGATCGAGGACAGCGACGCGTTCCGCCGCTACATCGCTCGCGAAGCGCTGGGCGTGGTTTTCATCGTCGCACCGTGGAATTACCCCTATCTCACCACTGTCAATACCCTCGTCCCCGCGTTGATTGCCGGGAACAGCGTCGTGCTGAAACACGCGAGCCAGACCATGCTCGTCGGCGAACGTCTGGCCGAGGCGTTCCATGACGCGGGCTTTCCGGCGGACGTGTTCCAGAACGTGGTCCTTGACCACGCCACAACTGAAAGCCTCATCGGTGCCCGGGCCTTCAATTTCGTCAACTTCACGGGTTCAGTCGCGGGCGGCCAGGCAATGGAGCGGGCGGCAGCGGGCACCTTCACCCCCCTGGGGCTGGAACTCGGCGGCAAGGACCCCGGTTACGTCCGCGCCGACGCCAACCTTGATGCGGCCGTGGACACTCTGATGGACGGGGCGATGTACAATGCGGGCCAATGCTGCTGCGGCATCGAGCGCATCTATGTCCATGCCAGCCTTTATGACGCTTTCGTCGAGAAATCGGTGGGTTGGGTCAACGCGCTGAACCTGGGCAATCCGTTCGACGCCGCCACAACCCTTGGCCCTATGGCCCACAGGCGTTTCGCCAAGGTCGTCCGGGATCAAACCGCCGAGGCGATTGCCAAGGGAGCGCGGCCCTTGATCGACCCGAAGATCTTCCCTGCCGATGACGGCGGCGCATACCTTGCCCCACAGATTCTGGTGAACGTCGATCACTCCATGCGGGTGATGATGGAGGAAAGCTTTGGCCCGGTCGTCGGCATCATGAAGGTCACGGGCGACGCCGAGGCGTTACGCCTGATGAACGACAGCCCCTATGGCCTGACGGCCAGTATCTGGACCCAAGACTATGACAGCGCCACCGCCCTGGGGGCGCAGGTCGAGACCGGAACCGTCTTCATGAACCGCGCCGATTACCTTGACCCCGCCCTGTGCTGGACCGGTTGCAAGGACACCGGTCGCGGCGGTTCGCTCAGCTATCTGGGGTTCCATTCGGTGACCCGCCCGAAATCCTATCACCTGAAGAAAGTCTGACCCATGACCCATAGTGTCCCCAACCGGAACTGGTCCTACCCCACCGCAATCAAGTTCGGCGTCGGCCGAATCTCGGAACTTGCCGAGCAGTGCAAAGCCGTCGGGCTGAAAAAGCCGCTTCTGGTGACTGACAAGGCGCTCGCGTCCTTGCCGATCACGGCCGCCGCCCTGGACAATCTGGCGGCTGCGGGCCTTGGGCGCGCGGTGTTCTCAGAGGTTGACCCCAACCCCAATGAAAAGAACATGACGGATGGCATCGCGGTCTATCTCAAGGGCGGACATGACGGGGTGGTGGCCTTTGGTGGTGGCTCGGGCCTTGATCTTGGCAAGATGATCGCGCTGATGGCACATCAACGCAAAGACCTTTCTGTCTGGGACCTCGAAGATGTCGATGACTGGTGGACCCGCGGTGATGCCAGCAAGATCGCCTCGATCATCGCCGTGCCGACCACGGCCGGCACCGGCTCGGAAGTGGGCCGCGCCGGGGTTCTGACCAACTCTGCGACCCACAAGAAGAAGATCATCTTCCACCCCAAACTGATGCCCGCCGTCACCATCTGCGACCCGGCGCTGACTGTAGGGATGCCGAAATTCATCACTGCTGGCACCGGGATGGACGCCTTGGCGCATTGTCTGGAGGCGTACTGCTCGCCCTTCTATCACCCGATGAGCCAGGGCATCGCGCTGGAAGGCATGCGGCTGGTGTTCGAAAACCTGCCCTTGGTCTATGCCAACCCAAACGACCTTGACGCCCGCGCCCATATGATGTCAGCGGCAGCGATGGGCGCGGTGGCGTTTCAAAAGGGACTGGGGGCCATTCACAGCCTTAGCCACCCGATTGGCGCGGTTTACGGCACTCATCACGGAACCACCAATGCCGTCGTCATGCCGATGGTGCTTGACTATAACCGGGCCGAGATTGAAAGCCGCCTGGATGCGGCAGCGGCCTATCTGGGCATCAAGGGCGGCTTTCCGGGCTTCCGCGAGCAGGTGATGAAACTGCGCGCACTATTGGGCATTCCGGCCAACCTGACAGCGCTCGGCGTCAAACAGGACGACCTTGATATGCTAACCGACATGGCATTGGAGGACCCGTCTTGCGGCGGCAATCCCAAGGTGATGACCCGCGAAAATACGCGCGCCCTGTTTCAGGCCTGCATGTAGTGACAGGCCCGTCAGCGGCCAAATCTTCGCTCAAAGATTTTGCGCTTCTGAACGCGGCAAGTGATAGTGGATCCATGTTGCGCCACATCAATACGCAAATCGCGGTCCTCGGGGCAGGCGTTGTCGGACTGGCCATCGCCGAAGCGCTGGTTGCCGAAGGGCATGAGGTGGTGCTGGTCGACCCCAACCCGCCCGGTTCCGGCGCCAGCCACGGCAATGCCGGGACCATCGCCGATTACGCGGTGATGCCGGTGGGCACTCCCGCCGTGCTATGGCACCTGCCGCAGCTGCTATTCAGCCGCACCTCGCCCTTGGCGATCCAGCCGGGGGCGTTGCCGTCCCTGATCCCGTGGCTTGCCCGCTTTGCCGTGCAATGCCTGCCGCAGGCCGCCGCGCGCAACGCCACCGCCATCACCGCACTGCTGGCCGGGGCCAAACCGCTATGGCAGGACCTGGCCCAGCGGATCGGGGCCAGTGACCTCGTGCAGACCCGCGGCTGCCTGTATCTTTACGAAAGCCGTGCTGCCTTTCGCGCGGCCGAGGCCGACATGGCGCGACGCAGGCTTCTGGGGGTGACGGTCGACCTGATCTCACCTGCCGAGCTGACGCAGCTTGAGCCCGGCCTGCAGCCGGTCGAAGGTGGGGCTGCGTTCTTTCCCGGTGCTGCGTTTCTCAGCGATCCCGGCGCCATTATGGCGCGGCTGCATGCCGCCGCCCTGCAGCATGCGGGCCTTCTGACCGGGCGGGTCGATGTGCTGACCCGGCAGTTCGACGGCATCATTCTGGAAGGCGACGGCTTTCGTTTGCACGCCAAGAAAGTGATCCTCGCCACGGGCGCCCATGGCCGCGATCTCGCCCGGATGGCAGGCGATGTGGTGCCGCTGGATACCGAGCGGGGCTATCATGTGGAATGGGACATGGCGCGTCCACGGCTAAGTCGCCCGGTCTGTCCGACGGCGCGGGGGTTTTATCTGTGTCCGATGCAGGGACGGCTCAGGGTTGCGGGGACGGTCGAGTTGGGCGGGCTGACCGCTCCGCCATCGCCCCACCGCATCGCCCGGCTGATCGAGGGGGCGCAGGCGATCTTTCCGCATCTGGGCGCACCCGACCGGACCTGGATGGGCTTTCGCCCCTCGATGCCCGACAGCCTGCCGGTGATCGGCCCGTCGCAGGGTGGGGCGGACGTGATCCATGCCTTTGGCCATGGCCATATCGGTCTGACCTTGGCCCCCATAACGGCGCGGATCGTGGCTGATCTGGTCGCCGGACGCGAGCCGGAACGGGACATTTCAGCGTTCCGACCGGGACGGTTTTGATCTGTCCACCTGTGGACACTTAAAAATGTCGTTCATATTCAATTTGTTACCGTTTTTCATTAACCGAATTTTCAGAATTGGGCCAGCCCGAAAATCGGGCTTGCCGATAAGCCCAAACGGGTGAAAGCCTTTGTTCAGCGGCAGCAATCGAAAGGTCAGAGCGTTGGAAAACAATTGGACTGAGGTGGATGACTACATGGCTTCGGTGCTGCTGCCGGCTGACCCTGTGCTGGAGCAAGCTCTGGCCAGGAACGCGGCGGCAGGACTGCCTGCCATCGACGTCTCGGCGACACAGGGCAAGTTCCTGCACCTTTTGGCGCGGGCGGTTCAGGCCCGGCGCATTCTGGAGGTTGGCACACTGGGGGGCTACAGCACGATCTGGCTGGCCCGCGCCTTGCCTAAAGATGGCCACTTGGTGACGCTTGAACTGATGCCCCATCATGCGGCGACGGCAGCGCAGAACCTGAAGGCGGCCGGCCTGAGCGCGCTGGTTGATCTGCGGGTCGGCCCGGCGGCGGACAGTCTTGCGCAGTTGGCGACGGGGGGTGCTGCACCGTTCGATCTGGTCTTTATCGACGCTGACAAGCCGAACAATGCCGAATATCTGCGCCTGGCCCTGGCCCTGTCGCGCAAGGGCACGCTCATCATCTGCGACAATGTCGTGCGGGGCGGCGAGGTGATTGATCCCCATAGTGCGGACCCCAGCATTCAGGGCACCCGCGCGCTCTTCGATACCGTGGCCCGGACACCGGGACTAAGCGCCACGGTTCTGCAGACCGTCGGCCACAAGGGCTGGGACGGATTTGCGATGGTTCTGGTGGAATAGGGCAGCGGCGTTGGCACAACGTGGCTTGATGAAAACAGGGTCGTCACAAAGCACATGATCTGAATTCACCCTCGTCTTCTTCTTGCTCTTCCCCGATAGGCCAAAGCCTGTCGGGGACGCGCCCGACCGCCCCCAGGGCGGGCGCGTCCCGTGCGTCACCATAGTACCCAGCCCAACCGACCTTGCCTTGCGCCTGAGCGCTGCGGCAATCGGCTGATGAGGGCTACACCGTAGCCCTCATCAGACGGTCCTCTGGCACAGGTGGCGCGGGCGGTCTGAAAGTTCACGAGGCAAGCGTGATGTTTCCAACATGACCCTTCCTGCTTTGCGGCCCGCTCTGAGCGCGCCCTTTTCTTGCGCCGATTTTGATGGCAAACTAGACGGAACGGGCACGGCAAGACATGCGCCGGACAGACCGTCGGTTCAGACGGCAAGCAGGGGCGGCGATGCGGCGCAGGGTTTTGACGGCGATTTTCGGTTTGGCTCTGATGTGCGCCGGTGGTCCGGTTTCGGCCCAGGACGGCACCGCCCTGCAGGAACAGCAAGGCCAGACCGGCGCGGTGCTGGACGGGCCCAACCCCGACACGGCAGACACCCCGAACGATCCGGGCAAAGGCTCGGTCACCCATTTGCCGATCCCGCGCTTTGTCTCGCTGAAGGGCAATGAAGGCAATGCGCGGCGTGGGCCGGGGCTGACCCACCGCATCGACTGGGTCTTTACCCGCGAAGGCATGCCCTTGAAAATAACGGCTGAATACGAACACTGGCGCCGGGTCGAGGATGCCGAGGGCGAGGGCGGTTGGGTACACTATTCGCTGTTGTCCGGCGTGCGCTCGGTGCTGATCACTCAGGACATGGCGCAGGCCTATAGTCAGCCGGATGCCAAGTCGGATGTGACCTACCAGTCCGAACTGGGGGTGATCGGCAAGCTGGTGCAATGCCTGCCCGACTGGTGCCGCATTGCGGTACAGGGTGAAAAGGGCTGGGTGAAGAAATCGGCGCTGTGGGGGGTCGACGCAGCCGAGATTTAC
>JANXPK010000162.1 GCA_025357355.1 Rhodobacterales bacterium | reverse complement strand
ATCTACGGGCTGGGTGCCATGGGGCAGGCCGGCGTCGCCAAAGCATTGGAAGTGATGCAGAAAGAGCTCGACATCACCATGGCGCTGTGCGGCGTCAAGAACGCCCGCGACATTTCCCGCGCCAATGTGCTGGTGCCAGAGGATTTCGAGGGGCGCTGGACGCAGGCCTGATCTGGCGCAGCAGGGCAACGAACGGTGACGCGGCGTAGAGGGGCGTGCCGACTGCCATGGTCGGATGACTGCAAGCCATTGAGAACGCTGCGTTAATGGGCCTGATTAACGAGAAATGAACGACCTACAAACTACCTACAATTGGCCTACATTGCCTCTACACGGAATGCGCGGTTTCCAGCCGTTGGCTTGCATTAATCATGAAACGCGAATCGGAGGCTAGGGCACGATGTCCCTTGAAGGCAACATCCCGATGGCCGTGCGACCTGCAAGACCGCCTTCGCCGCCTGTCCCAGAGGACCGTCTGATGCGGGCTCCGGGGGAGCCTTGATCGGTCCGATTGCCGTAGCGCGCAAGCGCAAGGCAAGGGAGATTGGGCTGGGTGCGATCATGAGAAAGGGGAGGCGACTGCCTGGGCGGGCGCAGAAGGCGCCTGCCGGGGGCAGGCAGGCGCCTTCCCGATACGCTTTGGCGCATCGGGGAAGAGAAGGTAAGCAAGAAGTGGCGGTTCAGATTGTCATTGGCAGTCAGGCCGGAGTTTCCGCCTCTTGCGGGCGAATCGGTGGCGAGGCCCGGACACGGGTCAACCAGAGTGAGCGACGGTCGGCTCGGTCGCCATGTTGAACGCCGATGAGGTCAGGAGCGCCGGGCAAGCCTTGGTGCCAGCAGCCACACCACCATCAGCACGGCGGCGGTCACGGCAAAAGCGGCGCGCAGGCCGAAGGCACCGGCAACAAACCCCACGGCGGGCGGGCCGATGAAATAGCCGAAATAGCCCAGCATGGTGGCGCGGGCGACGGCGCGGGCGCGGGCGGCGGGTTCGGCGAGGCTGGCCACAAGACTGAACGCCGTGGGCGAAATCACCGACGAGCCCATGCCCATCACGATGAACCCGGCATAGGCCCAGGCCGGGCTTGCGGCACCCGCCACCACCAGCGCCCCCACGGCCGACACCAGCGCCCCACCAAGGATCAGCCGCACCGGCGCCACCCGTTGCGCCAGACCCTGCCCGCCAAGCCGCGCCACGGCCATGGTCAGGGCCAGCACTGCCGGACCCAGCGCACCATGGGCCGGGCTGCCGTGCAGCGTCTCTTCGATGTGCAGGGCGGACCAGTTCTCGGCGGCATTCTCGGTCAGAAAGGCGATCAGGATGATGGCGCCACCGATCACGGGCACCATTCCCAGACCCGCCGCCACCCCCTTTTGCCGCTGCAGCCCGTCGATACGGCCGTCGGCCTCGACTGTGGCCAGCCCCACCAGACCGGCCAGCGCCGCCATGGTGAGCATCACCACGGCAGGCCCTGCCCCGCCGGACCGCAGGGCGCCCGTCAGAATTGCACCGCCCGCATAGCCAAAGGAATAGGCGGCAAAACACAGGTTCATCAACGGCTGTCCGCTGGTCTGTTCAAGTGCGGCCACCCGTGCGTTCATCAGCACATCCACGGCCCCCGTTCCAGCGCCGCAGCCGAGCATGGCCAACGGAAACAGCCACCACACCGCTACCTGCCCCGGAAGCACAAAGGTCAACACCATCGCCAACGTGGTCACCGGCAGCGCCAGCCGACCCAGATGACGGCCAAGCCACGGTGCGGCCATCATCGCCAGAATCGCGGCAGCGGGGGTCATGAACAACAACAGGCCCAGCCGCTGTTCATCCAGCATCAGCTTGGTCTTGATGTCGGGCAGGTCGGCCGCAAAGGTCCCCCACAGCACCCCCATCGCCGCAAAGGACGCGAGAGCCGGGCGCGACAGGCGAAGGGTGGCGAGGGCGGGCATTTGCGGGCCTTTGATGGGGCGCGCCAGAGCTAGCTTGCACCGCAGGGCGGCGCAACCCTGCGTGCGGGCAGGAGGGGCAGCCATTGGTCGGGCAAGGGAAGGTGCCCGGCGTCCGCGTTGCTGACCCGATGGGGCCGAAGCCGGGCTTGCTCACCGGGATCATCACGTCGGCCGCAAAGATCACGGCTCCCGGGAACGATCCGCGACTGGGCCGGCCGATGCGCGAAAGTCGACCGTCCACGGCGGGGACGGCACGAAACGCGTTGCGTTCCGGGGCGGCCGCGGCCAGATTGCAACGCAGACGGAGGGGTGGCATGGACCCGGAATTCTGGCATCAGCGCTGGGCGCGCGGCGAAATCGGCTTTCACGAGGGGCGCGCCAATGAAATGCTGGTCCGGCATTTCGCCGCCTTGGCATTGTCGCATGGCGCACGGGTCTTTGTGCCCCTGTGCGGCAAGTCGCGCGACCTTGGATGGCTGCGGACGCAAGGCATGCGGGTGGCGGGAGCAGAGTTGAGCGCGGTCGCGGTGGAGGCGTTGTTCGCCGACCTGGGGCTGACGCCCAGCATCGCTCCGGTCGGGCGCCTGATCCTTCACCAAGCCGAGGGGATCGACATTTTCGTCGGCGACATCTTCGATCTGACGCGTGAAGTGCTGGGCAAGGTCGATGCCGTCCATGACCGCGCTGCGCTGTGCGCCCTGCCGCCCGATATGCGGCAGCGCTATGCGGCGCATCTGACCGATGTGACGGCAGGCGCTGCGCAACTGCTCAACTGCTTCGAATACGACCAGAGCCTGATGCGCGGCCCGCCGTTTTCGGTTCAGGCCGAGGAAGTGGCCCGGCTATATAGTGGGGCGCATCGGATAACCCTGCTGGAACGGGAAGCCCTGGCTGGCGGCCTGCGGGGCCGTCCGGCGCACGATGCGGTCTGGCATCTGCGCTGAGGCGCCGTCAAAACCCCGATTTTCCCGCTTCCCCTCCGCCGGATTCCCCGCTATAGCCCCCCGGTCGCGCCATGCACCCTTGGAGGATGGCGGATATATATATGGAGAGAACCTATGGCAGGCCAGGTCGCGGATCTGAAGGCCGAGGTACGGATGGGGACAGGCAAGGGGGCCGCCCGTCAAGCTCGTCGTGAGGGCTACGTACCCGGAATCGTTTACGGTGACGGGCAAGAGCCCACGCCGATCAACCTTGACTACAATTACCTCTTGAAGCACCTCAAGGCGGGCCGCTTCCTGCAGACGCTGTTCAACCTCAAGGTTGCGGGCAAGGACGACGTTCATGTCGTCTGCCGGGGCGTGCAGCGTGACGTGGTGCGCGACGTGCCCACCCATGTCGACTTCATGCGCCTGCATGACGAAAGCCGCATCGTGCTGCACATCCATGTGACCTTCATCAACCACGAAGCCTCGCCCGGCCTGAAGAAGGGCGGCACGCTGACCGTGGTGCGCAACGAAGTGGATCTGGAAGTGTTGGCGGGCGACATTCCCGACCACATCACGGTCGATCTGACCGGCAAGGAAATCGGCGACGTGATCCACATTCATGACGTGGTTCTGCCCGAAGGCGCCAAGCCGACAACGTCGCGCAACTTCGTGATCGGCAACGTGTCGGCCCCGGCGGGCTTTGTGGAAGAAGAGGTTGCGGTTGCAGCCGCTCCTGCCGCCGCTGCCCCGGCCGCCAAGGCAGCCGCACCGGCCGCCAAGTCCTGAGGCAGTCAAGCTATCAGCAAAAGGCGGCAGCGAGTCTGCCGCCTTTTTCATTTCACGGCTTTTCCGGTCACGGCGCCGCGTCGGCCTGCGCCAGAAACGCCGCGTAGCGCAGATCATCCTCGGCCCGGCGCCCAGCCTTTTCGGCGATCTGGCGGACATGATCGGCACAGCACAGATAGTGCAGCCGCGCCACCCCCGGCAGCGCCATCGCCTGTTCTTGCAGCCCTGCAACCTCTGTCGCATAGCGCAGCGCGCTGTCGTCATAGTCGTCGCGACGGTCCGCACGGCTCCAATAGCCCGGCGTATAGCGGTCGCGCCCGGCCACCGGTGACAGGGTCCCGCGCTTGAGGCTGAAGCTTTCGACAGAGCGCAGCATGTAGTGGTTGATCTGCGCTATTGAATGATCGACCTCGCGCTGCGGCAGGGTGCGCAGATAGGCGCCCTCGGGCTGCCAGCTGTCGATGATGCGGCCAGCGGGATTGACCCAGACGAGTTCGCCCTGCCCCCATACCAAGCCGGTCTTGTCCTGCGCCTTGCCAAGGTTCAGCTGCGCCGGCCCGTGTTCGCCCAAGCGAGCGAACCAGCGCGGATGGGCGTGCAGCGATTTGACGAAGCGGCTGAGATAGCGCTTGGCCGAGACGGCGACCGTGAACTGGCGGTGCAGCGGCTGGTCGGCGTAATCCGTGACACCGCCGCTGCCAAAGACACGCCAGTTGATCGACATGCCAAGATAGGGCCGCCCGGGCGAGGCCATAAGGTCGGCCAGTTTGCCCGCGCCCGCATGCACCACCAGAAACTCGTCGACATCGCAGACCAGCACCCAGTCCGCTCGTCGCACCGCCTTTTGTTCGAGCGCCAGTGCCAGTTTGGCCCCGGTAATGCCGCCGCGCCCGGCTGGACGG